>ONWY01000048.1 GCA_900321665.1 uncultured Eubacteriales bacterium | reverse complement strand
GATGAAGCCGACAAAAAAGTCACCATTGATATTAAGAACTCCACGATTGACGCTGCCTCCGGTGATGATGCAGCTGCCATCGGCACCGGCAATGAGGTCGACAGCGCACCAAGCATCACGATTACCGATTCCAACGTTACGGCAAACGGCGGCGAATATGCTGCCTCAATCGGTGGCGGCGATGATGTGAGCGGCGGCAATATCACGATTGACCACTCTACGGTGATTGCCGACAGAGCACTTTACTATTACCTTGAAGAACCTCACGATGAACGGAGCATTCGCGAACACAGAAATTGTGACGGCGCGGGTATCGGCGGCGGTGAGGACGGAGACGGCGGCACAATAGTGATTCAAAACAACTCGCATGTAACGGTGCACGGCGGCCCCTATGCGGCAGGCATCGGCGGCGGCGATAACGGAGACGGCGGCAACATCACCATTAGAGAGTCCACCGTAAAAGCCTACGGCGGTATGGACGCTGCCGGTATTGGCGGCGGTGAAGGCGGTGACGGCGGCAATATCACCATTATCAATTCCGATATATATGCCGAGGGTAAGAGTTACGGTGCCGGCATCGGCAACGGCGAGGATGGTGACAAAACCGCTATTAAAATCCACGGTTCAAACAACAAGGTAGAGGCAATTGCCGGTGAGGATGGCGATGCTGCGGCAATCGGCAAAGGGGACAACGGTATCTTCTATTCCTACCATATTTTAAGATGGTTTGAGGAATCGCTCGCCTGCGATGCCGGTTCCGATAAAAACCATACCGCCAGATATTACGGTGATGACCGTTATACAGCAACAAAAAACGCCAAATATGTGTATCTGCATGCCTGTGAGCATAAAAATGCACAATGGATATATGACAGTGATTCTTTACATGTGAAGCAGTGTACAGATTGCGGTTTGCGTGATTATACTACTGTCGGCTACCATGAGTGGAACGAAAGTAATGTTTGCACGGTTTGCGGTTCTTCTGCCGTGATGCAAGAAATCACCTTTGTAGAGCAGGATGCAAGCGGCAATCAGGTCACCTCAAAAATAAAAGGTCCTGTGAGCGGTACCATCAAAGCGCCTGCAAGCACCCATGCGCCGGAGGGTATGGAATTTGTTTGCTGGAGCGAGAGCGGCGCCTACTATGCCGGTGCCGGTGAAGACATAGGCGTGTCTAATCGCGAAAGAACCTTTGAAGCCGTCTATCTCCCTGTGACGCAGGCAACATATATTGAGCGTGGCGGTGAAGAAAAAACGGTCAGCGCGCGCCGCTTGACGCACACCAACCTTGAGCTGACTGCCGGTTGGTATGTGGTGGATAGCGATGTTCAATCTATTGAAAAAATGACCATCTCCGGCGATGTGAACCTCATTTTGGCGGACGGTGCCACTTTCTCTTTCTACCAAGGCTACAGCCACTATGACTTAGAGCATATTGATTGCCTGATAACGAAGGAGGGCACTACCTCCACCCTCAGTGTATACGGGCAAAAACAGCAAACAGGTACTTTACTTCTCGGCAAGCGCCACACGGTTTTAACGGACTTTGCACAATACGGCGGTGTGGTTGACAGTGAAACAGGCTTTTTTGAATCCACCAAAAACTGCGTAGTGAGCGGCGGTACCTTTAAAGCGGCTGTTTTGGTTTGTGACAGAGCCGCTATCCTCGGCGGCAATACGGCAATCGGCGACCTGCCGCTCAACAAGAGCTTACAACTCGGTTGGCAGATGGCGGACGATACCATTCACTTTGACAAGTTAGAGAGTGAAGAAGTCAGCATTGTCGAAGGGCAAGCGGTAAAAGATGACGAAGGAAATCTTTATAAAGGCGTATTGACTGCCGCACAGGCAGAAGCGCTTGCGGGCAAAACGCTTACTGCCGCTTCGGAACATCGCTACGGTGAACCGGAATGGATTTGGGCTGATGCCTACTGCAATGCGGTTGCTGTGTTCACTTGCAGCGATTGCGGTGAAAAGGTACAAATCAATGCCAAGGTGAGCGTGGAGGATAAAGACAACATCAGAACCTCCACTGCAACTTGTCGGTTAGAGGGTAAAACCTACACTGCAACACACACCACAAAAATTTTATGGGACATCACCGTAAAAGAGAGTGCGCACGGCTCCCTCAGCACTGAGCTTAGCAAGGCAAAGGCAGGAGAATATATTGCCCTGAGCGTGGCGCCCGAAACAGGCTATGCGTTAGATACTCTCACGGCAACAGATGAGAAAGATAATGAAATTGAAATAGAAAATCATAAATTTAAAATGCCCGAAAGCGATGTCACTGTCAGCGCTTCCTTTGTGCAGGAGGATTACAGCATTACCTATGCACCAAGCGAAAACGGAGCGGTGACAGGTGCGGCAAGTGCGCATTACGGTGATACGGTAAGCCTAAATGTAAAAGCCGATGAAGGCGCGGTGCTCGCTTCGCTCGCAGTGCGCGATGCGCAGGGGAATGATATTGCACTTTCAGACGGCACCTTTACTATGCCTGCCGCCGGCGTCACGGTCAGCGCCGTGTTTGTTAAGGGCAGCATGGTTGAGCAAACAGAGCCGTATATCGATGAAAGCGGCGCCTATATCCCGGGCACGGTGCGGCACTTTGCCGCGCAGGACGGCACAAAGTATGCTGTCGATGCTGCCGGTAACCTCGGGGAGGCGCTCGAAAGCGTTGCACTTTCCTACTTTGAATTTCATCTTTTAAGTAACGATACCTACCAAATCAATCACTTCACGGGGCCGACAGCGGGCATGACGGAGCTGGTCATCCCCAAAACCTATAACGGCAAAAAAATTACCGTTGTCGGCAGCAGCGATAAAGAGATATTCTACACCGGCGAAAAATCGCAATTTTCGCTTGTACTAAATGAAAATATTGAAAAAATAGAGCGATACACCTTCTATACTCTTTGGGTAACGGAGGTAACGGGCGACACCTCGGGCTTGAAGGAGCTTGGTTCATATGCCTTCTCTTGGGCAAACTCTCCCGGCGGGTATACGATTGATTTGCACTTGCAACGAGAGGGAAGCGTAACCCTTGGTTACGGCTCACTGAATCATATGAATGCGCGCTTTTATCTGAAGCATGCCACGGTGCTCGACAACGACAATTCCATGTGCACGAGCACGGAATATTGCTTTACCGATGCGCACCGTTTCGGCGAGCCGGAGTGGACATGGGCGGAAGATTTCAGCAGTGCCGAAGCTGTGTTTACCTGCACCGATTCTCGCTGTCAACATCGGCAGGCGGTGGCAGCGCATATTGATGTCGGAGTGAAAGATGCGGTAAGAACCTATGTTGCAAAGGCAGACATGGCAGGCAAAACCTATACCGATGTGAAAACAGTCGGCGAAAAAGCCGAAAACGCAGTCAACCTCACGCTTGGCAGCGATATCACCTCTCACTATTATATTGACTATAGTGCCTATGAAGGCGCGGCAAAGATTGTATACAGCTATAACACAGTCAACGAAAAAGAGGAGCACGCACCGCAAACACAGCTTATTGATTTAAGCGATATCCCCGCGGCGGTGTATGACGCGGCAAGCGGCAGGGTGAAGCTGACCGTGTCGCAAGCCCCGGCGCAGATAGCGGAAGCGACGCATATCGAAATATTAGACGGCGCGGGAAATGTGCTTGAAGCATTCGATTACAGCGCAAAGACCTATTGCGATAAGGTGACAGGGATGAGCGAAGGTGAACTTGCAGCATATGCAGGCAGCGAGGAAAAGGCGGCACAGCTCAAAACCCTCGCCCACAGCCTTGTTGCCTATGCAGAAGCGGCACAGGGTGTGTTTGCAAATTATGAAACGGTTAAGGTGAGCTGTGAGAGCGAGCAAGTGAAGGCACAGATTGCGGCAGCTACCGCTACCCCGCACCATAGCGCGGACAACAGCGGGATGATAAAATTCAGCTCCCTTTCCTTTGTCTGCACGAAGGATGCAAGGCTGCGCCTTTACCTTAACACCGCAGGGGCAACCGATACCCCGGCAGCGCCCGAAGCGAGCAGGGGTAAAGCGGCGCTGAAATACATCACAAAGGGTGGCGCAAAGCAATACTTTGTGGAGCTCGGCAGCATTGATGCCGCCGATTTCGGGGAGCAAATCACGGTAAGCTACGGCGGCTCGGTGATCACCTGCAGCGTGCTCGATTACTGCGGTATCGTGCTCGGTGACGGCAGCGGCGCAAGCGCGGCAATCAAACAGCTTGCAAAAGCGCTTGTGGTTTACCATACAAATGCAAAAGAATATTTTAATTAATAGGAGCGAATGATGAAAAAAGCAGAATATCAGGCGCCGCAAATGGAATCGGTGCACTTTTTGCAAAGCGATATTTTAGCCGCTTCCGCGGGGTACGACCCGGAGGCAAGCGAAGGCGGCGGCTGGGACAGCGGCGAGATGCCGCTCGGGATTGATTAAAAAGGAAACGAAAAACACCTATTTGGTTCATACCGGTAAGAGGTGAAGCAATGAATCGGCAGGATTTTCACATGTTCATACCCGCACAGGTTGAAACTGCCCTGAATACGCTGGAGGAAGCAGGCTTTGAAGCGTATTTGGTGGGCGGCTGTGTGCGCGATGCCCTTTTGGGCTTGCAGCCCGAGGATTTTGATATCACCACCAATGCCTTGCCGGCACAAACGAGAGCGCTGTTTGAGCCGAGATATAAGCTGATTACCACCGGGGTAAAGCACGGCACGATAGCACCGATTATTGACCGTAGACCCATAGAAATCACAACTTACCGCATTGATGGCGGCTATAGCGACAATCGTCACCCCGACAGCGTGCATTTTTCCGGGCGCATAGAGGATGATTTGGCGCGCCGCGATTTTACGGTCAATGCGCTGGCATTCAGCCCCGCAAGAGGGCTGGTGGATGCTTTTGATTCCCTGCGCGATTTAGAAAGCGGCACCATTCGCTGTGTAGGCGAAGCCGATGTGCGCTTTGGGGAGGATGCGCTGCGCATCATGCGCGCGCTGCGCTTCAGCGCGGTGCTCGGCTTTGAGATTGAGCCGCAGACAGCAGCAAGCATTCGCAAAAACGTCCAAAGCATACGAAGTGTATCTGCCGAGCGCATTTATACAGAGCTTAAAAAGCTGCTCTCCGGTAAGGAGGCGGCGCGCGTTTTGGCACAGTTTCCCTGCTTGTGGGAAACCTTGTTTGGCTTTTCGCCGAGCGAGAGAGCGGTTCGGGCGCTCGAGGGAGAAAGGGAAGCGATTTTCCGCCTGGCGCTGTTGTTTGCCGGCGAGGATGCGGCAGCCCTGCAGCGCCTAAAGCCCGACAACAAAACCTACCGCTATGTAAAGCGGCTCGGAGAGCTGTATCAAAAGGAATTGGCGCAAGAGCAGACAACCGCTTCCGGCTTGGCAATGTTTATGCATCAAAACAATATAGATGTTGCTTGTATGAAAGCGCTTTTGCGCATGCACGCGCTCTTAGAGGAGGACTTTCGCGCACAGGCTTTTCCGGTAGAAGAGGCGGCACGAATGCCGCTTAGTGTGCGCGAGCTTGCCATTGGCGGAGAGGATTTACTCGCGCGCGGGATAACGGGGAAAGCGCTTAGCAGAGAGCTTGAGCGCCTGCTGGAAGCCGTCATCCGCGGCGAGGTAAAAAATGAAAAGGAAGCACTTTTAAAAAGAGAGTCTCAACATAATTGAGGCTCTTTTCTGTCGATAGAATCAAGCAGGCTCCGTATGATGGCTGTCAGCGGGAAAACCACCGTATGGGCGGCGTTGCCGAAGGCGCTAAGCAGAAGCGTTGGCAATAAAGATTGGGTCGGCAAGATGATACAGCGCGCCGACTAAAAGAGAGATAATGCACGGTAGGAAAAATTTGCGCATTAAGCTGCCGATTGTTTTTTTTGCTAAAAATGGTTATGCTTTTTTCTCTTTTAAGAACAAATCAGCTAAATATAAACCGGTATGCTATCGTATAAAAGAAGACGCGTAAGCCCCTATTCGGACTTACGCACCTTGTGTTATTTGATGAGTGTGTTATACAAAAAAGGAGAAAAAATAACGCGCCGTTACCTTTTGTAATCACTTAGTAAATTGAAAATAATGTTTTAATCATATATAATTAAACTGTATTAGTATTGCTTTAAAGAAGGTGGAAAGATGAAACGATGGATTGCTTTGTTACTATCTGTCATTATCATATGCGGCAGCATGGCGCAGGGCACCGCTGCGGCGGATGATTTTGCTGCGGTGTTAGCCGCTTTCCCCGATTCCTATAAAGCTTCGCTGACCGCGCTGCACAAGGCGCACCCGAATTGGGAATTTAAGCGGGTGAGTGTCGGCAAAAACTTTGCCACCTGCTTAAACGCCGAGCACGATTGCCGCAAGCAGGAGTGCACGGTGTTGGTCAGCTCGGCAAAGGATTCCAGAGCCTGCCAGGCAGACTGCCCCAATGCGAAGTATCATGCCATTTCCGACGGCACGCGCTGCGCTTCTTATGATTACATTGCAGAGTGCATGGACCCGACAAACTTTTTAAAAGAAAACCTGATTTTTCAATTTGAATATCTAAATGCCAAGTCCTTTTATACCAGAGATAAGCTTGAGAAGGCATTGGAGGCCGCTTATTCCTTTATGTATAAAAAGACCTGCACTGTCAGCGGAAAAAGCTATTATTACTCGCAAATTATTTTAGATGCATGCAAGGCAAACAATGTGGATGCGCTCTTTATCATTTCGAGAATCACCAATGAGGTGGGCGCGCTGTACCCGGTGAAGCTCGCCAAGGGATATCCGTATAAAGGCAAAACCGTGTATAACTTCTTCAGCATCGGTGCCTACCCGACCGCGAATGCGACAGCTCCGGAAAACGGCGCCAAATATGCCTATAACCACGGCTGGACCAACCCGAAGGCAGCGCTTGAGGGCGGCATTAAGTTTATTGCACAAAATTACATTAAGAAAGGGCAATATACCAACTATTTCCAAAAGTACCAGGTCAACCCCGGCAGCCCCTACGGCTTCTATGAGCACCAATATATGCAGGGTGTGGATGCGATTATCAACGAATCCGGCTATACCTACAAGCACTATACCACCTTGGGCGTGTTAGAGAGCAAGCATGTGTTCTACCTTCCGGTGTATGAAAACCTTTCTAAGGTGGATTACGAAGCACAGGATTTAAAATTTAAAAACGCCGCCGAGAGCACGGACTATGTCTTTGTCAATGCGCAGGTCTCCTCCGAGCTGGCGCTCAGGAGCGGTGCCGGCACAAGCTACAGCAAGAAGGCGGGTATCAAAAGAGGCGTTTTGCTGCAATATAACGGGCGCTCCGGCGCGTGGTTCAAGGTAAAGGTGTTAAACGGTGCCCAAAGAGGCAAAACCGGCTATGTGCACTCGGATTATGTCAACTTTGCGCAAAAGCTGACTGTGCAAAAGGGCGCCACCCTTGTGCTCAAACCGAAGCTGCGCACTTCCACCTGCTCCTATGCACTTGCGAGCGAAACGGTAAATGCAGCGGTAACCGTAAAAAGCGGTGTGGCATCGGGCAATCAAATCGGCTCCTCCGTATTTCAGGCAAAGACCGACAGCGGCTCTATCGGCTATGTGGAGCTGGCTTGTGCGGGCAGGATTGATGCGCCGAAATTCACTTTAAGCAGCGGCGATAAGCGCATCGGTATCAGCTGGAGCGCGGTACCCGGCGCGCAGGCTTACAGAGTGTATTCCTATAACACGGCAAGCAAGCAGTATGCGCGCATTGCCGAAACGACTAAAACATCCTATACCGTCACAGGCTTGGCGGCAAATGCGCAATATACTTTCCTTGTCAGAGCGTTTGATATTGCCGGCGGTGGCAGTGCATATACCGAAAAAAGCAATCTGTCGGCATACACCCTGCCGGAAAAACCGCAGTATGCGATAACGGCGACCACCGCTTCGGCAACACTGAGCTGGAAGGCGGCAAAGGGCGCCGAAAAATACGGCATTTGGCAATATAATCCCTCCTCG
>ONWY01000049.1 GCA_900321665.1 uncultured Eubacteriales bacterium | reverse complement strand
ACATAATCTGCCAAATCCGGAATAATGCCGCCCGAAATCATGGTAAGCGCTTCCATGTCGCTGCGGTGAACCGTTTCTAATTCTTCATCAAAGCAGCGGCTGAGGATATAGCGTGCATCGGCATCTAAATCCACTACCGGGTCCTCGCAGGGTGCGCAGGCAAGCGCCTGCGCCATATCGATGCGCTTGTAGGTATTGGTATCATAATAGCCTGTCACTGTTTGCGCCGTGCCTTGCAGCAGGGCATTTTTTACCTGATAGGGGCTTGCTTCGGGATGCACGCTGAGGTACAAGGCAGCGGTGCCGGCAACAATCGGTGTTGCCTGCGAGGTGCCGGACTTGTAGGCAAAAGCAGTGGTGCTGTTGTGTGCCGGACCGACAATTTCCACACCCGGTGCGGCAATTTGGTAATACTTGCCGCTCGGGTCATAGTTTGAAAACGAGGAGAGTGCGCCGGTATCGAGCGTGTAGTGCGAGCGCGCTTGCTCGGTGTATTCACCGTAGCTCATCACACCGATAACACCATTGCACGCAGCCGGGTATTGCGGCGCTACCGCAGCATCTAAGCCGGAGTTGCCCGCCGCGCCGACGAGCACCGCCTTGCGCGCTGCGCGCTGGTAAGCGACCGCCATGGTGTCGGACAGGCTGCCGCCGCTGAAGCTCATATTAATCACATCGGCACCGTTTTCCACCGCAAAGTTTAAGCCTTTTAAGATGGCATCATCGGTCATGGTGATGCCGCTTGCAATTTTGACCGGCATAATTTTGACTTGGGGGGCAATGCCGACATAGCCGAAATCGTTGGCGCGCATGGCGATAATGCCTGCCACATGGCTGCCGTGGCCGTTGGTATCGGTGACATCCGCACTGTCATTAAGCGCGTTATAGCCGCCGATATCGCCCTCGCTCCAAATGGCACCCTCAAATTCTTTGTGCGCGGTATTGACACCGGTATCCAACACCGCCACGGTGACATCTTCACTCCCTAAGCTGTCGGCAGCCAGCCAAGCCTGCGGAAGCGAAAGGGATTTCTTGTACCACCCGAATGCGTTATAGGCATCACCCGTTTTTTCGCTTTCTGCGGGTAGGGTGACGGTATCAATGGTTTGGATATAATTGGGGTCTGCCGCGAGAATATCGGGGCGCTGCTCCAGGGTGTCGCAAAGCTTTTCGATATCCGTGCCATATGCCACGGTTCCCTTTAAGGTGCGCACATGGTCTTCGCTTAATGCTTCTGTATTTAATATTTCCGCGGTATTCAGCGGGAGCGGTTCATCATAAACAACGGTTGTATCCTGCGAGAGAATCACTTCATTGGCAACATATTCGCTTCTTTCGGGCGCGGCTGTAGTGCTGCCTGCCGCCAAGCTCAGCGGGGCACAGGTGAATACAACACTTATGCATAGTAATAAAGCGATAATCTTTTTCATGGTTCTTTTTGAAATCAGCGGTGCTTTTTCTTTTTTTGCACCTTGTGCTTTTTGCCATCGGGGGTGACAATGTAGGTGTGTGCCAATTCCGCTTCCAGGCTCTTTTTCCACATTGCGATATATTCCTTGCGCAAGGCTGCCTGCTCCAGCTTTTCCTCTTCACTTAAACCGATGGTTTTTTGCTTGTGTGCGAGCGTGTTGATGCGCTCAATTTTTTTCTGGTCCATAGTTTCTCCGTTATTATAATGTTTCTAATACAATTATTATATATTTTATCTTTTTTGTCAAATGCAAATTCATGGCAGTGTTTTGCGGCGCAGGCAGGGCGAAAATAAAAAAGCTTTACACGGGGTAAAGCTTTTTTGTTAATACATAAATTTTTTCATTTGGCGAATATCCTCGCCCTCAAATTGAATCGGCACATATTCGCCGATGATGCGCGAGGCGATGCGCTCGCCGTACTGCTGTTGAATCCCCGTGATATCGAGGTTGGTGGTGATGATGACCGGCTTTCCCGTTAAGAGCCTGCCTTCAATGATGTTGTGGGCAACGGAAGCGGAAAAGGAGGTGTGAAATTCACTGCCGAGGTCATCCACAATCAACAAGTCGGCGTCTAAGAGCTTTTGCATGGTGTAGGTGCCCGGTGTTGATTGAAACTTTTCTTTTTCGATATCGGAAAAAATCACCCCTGCCATACCGTAGACCACGTTGTAGCCTTTTTGAATCACGGCGGCGGCGGTGGCAAGACTCAGGTGAGTTTTTCCCAAGCCCGTTTTGCCGAAGATGTAAAGGGATTTGGAGTGCTCGTTAAAATCGGCACTGTATGCTTTTAAGTATTCTAAATTAACCTTTGCCTTTTCGAGCGCGCTCTTGCCGTTTTTATCCTGCAAATTTTTGTAATAGGACAAATCGAAATTATCAAAGCTGCAGTTTTTGGAAGGGGAAATGCGCGCAAGCTCTTTTAAGGAAATGGCAACGGCGCGCTGCTTGATGCAAGAGCAAATTTTACCGTCAACCCTGCCGCGGTCGGAGCACAGCGGGCAGGAATAGGGCACCTCGAGGTAATCCTCGGGCAGGTGCATGCTTTTGAGCAGCGCCTTGCGCTCTTGCTGCAAGCGCAGGCTTTCGGCTGCGAGGGAATCTATGCTTTGCGCAGCATTTTTATCGTAAAACGCCTTGGCAATGGAAGCACCGATTCCGCTCAGCTCGCGTGAAATGGCGGCAATGCGCGGGCACTGCTGCTCCACCTGTGCCTTGCGCTCGATGGAGAGCGCTAACGCCTGCGCGCGCTCTTGTGCCGCGGCGGCAAATGCTTTTGAGATGGCTTCGGGGCTATACATCGCTTTCCTCCTTGGTATATTTTAAATCATAGTTATCTAAAAACCGATTGAATTTATCAATAGAATACGACGGGGCAGGGTCTTTGGCGGCGCTCTTTTTTGCGCCCTGCGGTGCCTTGGCTTGCGCGAGCGCTTCCGCCTGCTCAATGCTGCCGACACCTGCTTCGTGCCACGAGGTGATGATTTTATCTAAATAGGTATAATTGACCTTGTCGATGGAATCGAGCATTTTTTCATAGCCGAAAGCGAGCAGCTCGATATTCATCTGCCACTCTCTCGTCCACTTCACAAAGAGCGCTTCCTGCTTTTTGGTCGGATTTTTGTGGGGGATACCTGCCTGCTCGCTGAAGCTGTGCCAAAGCTTGTTGGTCTTGTTGAGCTGCTTGATTTTCTGCTCCGCCTGCTCGAGGGTTTTGATGCCCTCCTCCGCCCAATTGATACCGACGGTTTGGATGTAGCGCGTGCCCGTTCTGCCGGAGAGCACGGCGTATTTAATGAGCATGAGGATGACCTCGGCGGGTAAGCCGTAGTAATCCGTTAAGCTCAAGAGCATGGAACGCTCCGCTTTGGAGATGGTTCTGCCGAAGATTTCCTGGCTCTTTTGGAGCAAAAACTTAAACTCGGGAGACTCCTTGGCTCTTGCAAGAATATCCTCATCATCCGCCATGGCGGAACCGAGGGCATGGGCTGCCTTTTGCGGCTTTGGTGCAGGTGCGGTTGCAGGCGCCTTCTCCGGCACCTCGGCTGCCGGCACCGTCACGGGCGGCACGCTTTGCACTGCCGCTCCCGCTTCGGGAACCATAAAGCCGTTATCAATCCAATAGAAAATCGCTTCGTTGACAATGGCTTTGTCCATATGCAACTCGGCGGCAATGTCTCCCGCGCTTTTGGGCTGCTCGGCATGGCGCAATACCCAAAGCAAAATCAAAATATGCTTCGGGTTGGCAAGCTTTATGAAATTGTCTGCCAAGGCATTCGGCACCTGAAAAGAGGAATCAAGCGCTGCCAAATTAACTTTGTATTGCATTTTTTCTCCAAACATTGCACATTTTTCGCGGGAAAACAATTGTACCACCCCGGGCTTCATTTTTAAAGATGGAAAATTGAACAATCTTTTGGGAATAAATTCGACCTTTTAACGGCGAAATTTTTATTCTTCAACAATTTGTCAACATAAGTTTAAACAAGTGAGAAAGAATCCATACTTTTTTTGAAAAAAACAAAAAAATTCTTGACAAAGGCGCGGCGATATATTAAAATATCTCAGAACAATAAAGTAAGGCGCAAGCCTTCACCTTATTTGCGGGAGCGGAAAGGTCAATATCCTGAGAGAGCAGAGTTTTTCTGCGCGCCTTGATATTGCACCGCCCTGTCGGTGCTTTTTTTGTTCACAAAATTCATTAATAATGGAGGTGCTTGGAAATAGCTGCAAAAGACAACACTTTAGTGAATGAGCAAATCAGAGCAAAAGAGCTGAGAGTCATTTCGGATAACGGCGAGCAATTGGGCATTATGTCTTCACGAGAGGCGCTTGCCATTGCCGAGGAAAGAGATTTGGATTTGGTGCTCATCGCGCCGAATGCAAAGCCGCCCGTGTGCAAAATTATGAACTATGGTAAGTATTGCTTTGAGCAGGCGAAAAAAGCCAAGGAAAACAAGAAAAAGCAAAAAACCATGGAGATTAAGGAAATTCGACTTTCTTTAAATATTGATGTTCATGATTTTAATACCAAATTAAAGCATGCGGAGCGTTTTTTAAAAGCCGGCAATAAGGTAAAATGCTCGATTCGCTTGAGGGGTCGTGAGATGGGGCACTCGGACATGGGCGTTCAAACCATGAAGCGCTTTGCCGATGCCTGTGAAGAATTTGCTAATGTGGAAAAACAGCCGAAATTAGAGGGGCGCCAAATTTTGATGTTCCTTGTCGCAAAGCAGGCTAAGTAGTTATACCAAGCCACCCTAATACTAAGGAGGAAAAAATTATGCCTAAAATTAAGACACATACCGGTGCAAAAAAGCGCTTTAAGCTTTCAAAAAACGGTAAGCCGATTAGAGCTCATGCAAACAAGAGCCACATTCTTACTAAGAAAACAACCAAGAGAACCAGAAATCTTCGCAAGACTACGGTTGCCGACAAGACCAACCAAAAGCAAATCAAGAGATTGGTTCCTTATAAGTAAAAACCGATTGCCGCGCGATGCCGACAGGCATTTTCGGCGGCGCAACCTGCACGGCAGGAAAACTATAACAACAACGGAGGTACAGATACATGGCTCGTGTTAAGGGCGCGATGATGACTCGCAAAAGAAGAAAAAAGACTTTAAAAATGGCAAAAGGCTACTATGGTGCAAAGAGCAGACTCTTTAAATCGGTCGTAAGCAAAAGAAAAGAGATTTCAGAAGACTTTGGATTACCAGAATCTCTGCTGCTTGCAAGCAAAACGGTATGAATTACTCTACCTTTATTAACGGCTTGAAGAAGGCAGGCATTGAGCTCAACAGAAAGATGCTCTCTGAAATTGCCGTTTCCGACCCGAAGGCCTTTACCGCTCTGACAGAGCAGGCAAAGGATGCTTTGAAATAAGAGAAATAAAGCGTGGTGATAAGTGCAAACTTATCACCGCTTTTTTATCACCTATTTACAGGTGATATTTTTTTGTGCGAAAAAAAATCGGCAAATCCGAAAAAAATATCTTGAAAAATCCCGCGCGGCTCACTATACTATATAATTGCGGTAACATCCGCAAATTTCAGAAAGCTTGTGTGGTGCCGATGGACAAGATAACGAGCAGAAGCAATCCGAAAATTAAATATGCCTGCTCTTTGAAAAATAATTACACCGGCGATTTTTTGCTTGCGGAGGGCTTGCGCCTGTGCCGCGATGCGGCGCAAAACGGCGTGCCGATTCGCACCTGCTTTCTCAGCGAGAAAATGCTTGAGAGCGGTGCGTGTGCGGAAATTCTCGCAGCGAGTGAGGAGACTTATTGCATCAGCGAGTCTGTTTGCGATAAGCTTGGCGATACCAAAAATCCCCAAGGGGTTTTTTGCATTTGCCAAAAGCCTGCCGCGGAGCACACCGTCAACACGGGCGGAAAATATCTCTTTTTGGAAAATGTGCGCGACCCCGGCAATTTCGGAACCATGCTGCGCACCGCAGAGGCGTTCGGCTTAAGCGGTATTATGGCAGCGGGCTGTTGCGAGGTATTTGCGCCAAAGGTGCTGCGCGCTTCCATGGGCGCCGTGTTTCGCTTTCCCGTAATCAAAGCGGAAAATGCAGGCGCATTTTTGAGCGATTGCATCAGTAAAGGGATGCACCTTTACTGCGCAGTGGTAGACAGCGCGGCAGCAGATGTTGCCGTTCTCGAGGGAAAAAGCGGTATCATCGCGGCAGTCGGCAACGAGGCAAACGGCTTGAGCGGCGCGATGCTTGCCTTGGGCGAAAGCTTCACGATTCATATGGCAGGCAGAGCGGAGAGCTTCAATGCTTCGCAGGCGGCGACCGTGATAATGTATGAGATGTCAAAATGAGTAACACGGTATATTGGCTTTGGCTGCAGGAAAAATTAGGTGCAGGCGCTGCAGTGGCAAAGCTGCTCGAGCAATACGGCGATATTCGGAGCATTTATGCAAGCACCGATTATACCGGCACCTATCTGAGAGCGGGCAAGCAAAAGCTGCTCGATAAATCCTTGGAAAAAAGCGAGCAAATTTGCGCATATTGCGCGCAAAAAGGTTATACAATATTAACACCGGAGCATGCGCGCTACCCGAATGCTTTTCGCGCTATGCCCGATTTTCCCTGTGCGCTGTATGTGCAAGGGGATATTGATTTTAACGCACAGCCGTTTATTTCCATCGTCGGTGCGCGCAAAGCGACCTATTACGGGTTAAATGTGGCAACAAGATTGGCATATTCCCTCGCGGCAGGCGGTGCGGCGGTAGTCAGCGGCGGCGCGCTCGGCATTGATTCCGCGGCACATAAGGGCGCCGTGCTCGCCGGCGGCAAAACCGTGATGGTGCTCGGCTGCGGCTTGGACGGCGGCTATATAAAAGAAAATGATGCACTGCGTGCGGCAGTCGTCAAAAGCGGTGCCGTGGTAAGCGAGTTTGCACCGCAGTTTAAGGCAAATCGCCTGTCTTTCCCGATTCGCAATCGGCTGATTGCAGCGCTTGGCTTGGGCACCGTGGTGGTGCAGGCGAGCACAAAATCCGGCTCCCTCATCACGGCGGATTTTGCAAGGCAATACGGCAGAGATGTTTTCGGTGTGCCGGGCGGCATTTACAATAAGGATTTCCAAGGGGTCAATGAGCTGATTCGTGACGGTGCCGGGATTGTGACCGGTGTGGCGGATATTTTGGACAACTACAAGCAGCTCTATCCCGCGCAAATTGATATTCAAAAAGCCACTGCGTTCGACATTCGCGACAATGAAGAAATCTATCGGGATTTGCCCAAAACCAAAATTGAAGCGGTCGATGAGGAAATTGAGCTGAAGCTCGATGAAAAGAAGCATATCAAAGGCTTGGCACCGAAAACAAGGTTGGTTTATGACAGCCTGGAAACGGGACCGAAGCATATTAATGAAATCTGCGCATTGACGTCACTCCCGCAAGCGGAGGTCATGCCGCAGCTGACAAGCCTTGAGCTGATTGACGCGGTCATTGCCCTTGAGGGCAGGAGATACCGCCAAAGCTGAGGCATATAACACAGGAAAAACAATCGATAAAATTGATAAAATACAGAGGTTAGCATATGTCTACATTAGTCATTGTCGAGTCACCGACAAAGAAAACAACCATAAAAAAATATCTCGGTAAGGATTACACGGTCGTGGCATCCAACGGGCACGTCAGGGACCTTCCCGGCTCCAAGCTCAGTGTGGATGTGGACCATGATTTTGAGCCGAAATATGCCATCGTGAAGGGCAAGGGAGACCTTGTCAAAAACCTGATGGAGGCGGCGGAAAAGAGCGATAATGTGTTGCTCGCAACCGACCCCGACCGCGAGGGAGAAGCCATTTCCTGGCACCTTGCCACGCTGCTGGGCTTGGATTTAAAGGCTGCCGACAGAGTGACCTTTAATGAAATCACCAAAAGCGGTATTGAGGCGGGGATGAAGCAGCCGCGCGCGATTGATATGGATTTGGTCAATGCACAGCAGGCGCGCCGCATTTTGGACAGGCTTGTAGGCTACCGCCTTTCCCCCTTTGTCTCCCAAAAAATCCGCAGAGGTCTGAGTGCCGGCAGAGTACAGTCGGTAGCGTTGCGCCTGATTGTGGACAGGGAAAAGGAAATTCGCGCTTTTGTGCCCGAGGAGTATTGGTCCATCACCGCAAAGCTGGTACCGCCCTCCTCCAAAAAGCAGTTTAAGGCTGCGTTTTACGGGCAAAACGGCAAAAAGGTAAAGCTGACAAACAAAGAGAAAACCGACGCGGTCCTGGCACAGCTCGACGGGGCGGAGTACAAAGTGGCTTCCGTCACCAAAAGCGTGCGCAAAAAGTCGCCGCAGCCGCCCTTTATTACCTCGACCATGCAGCAGGAGGCCTCGAGAAAGCTCGGCTTCCAATCCAAGCGCACAATGAAGGTGGCACAGGAGCTGTATGAAGGTATGGATGTGCCCGGCTTCGGCACCCTCGGTGTGATTACCTATATGAGAACGGACTCGCTGCGTATCTCCGAAGAGGCGAGAGCGAGCGCCAAGCAGTTTATTGCCGCCAACTACGGCAAGGAATATGTGCCTGCCAAACAGCGCTATTTTAAGCAAAAAAACAAGGTGCAGGATGGTCACGAAGCCATTCGCCCGACCAATATTTTAATTACCCCCGAGGTCTTTGCCGCTTCGGGCGCAAGCCGCGACCAGGTAAAGCTGTATAAGCTCATTTGGGAGCGCTTTGTCGCTTCGCTGATGGCAGAGTGCCTGCAGGATACGGTGAAGGTGGATATCACGGCGGCAAACTGCCTGTTTAAGGCCTCCGGCTACACCGTGAAGTTTGACGGTTACACAAGGCTTTACGAGGAATCCGCCGATGAAGAGGAGACCGGCGGCGCACTGCCGGCGCTCGGTGAGGGCGATATTTTGCGCCTGCGCGGGCTTGACGGTGCGCAGCACTTTACCCAACCGCCTGCCAGGTACACGGAAGCAACCTTGATTAAAACCCTCGAGGAAAACGGCATCGGCAGACCGAGTACCTATGCTTCCATTTTAACCACCATTCTTTCCAGAGAGTATGTGGTGCGTGAAAGCAGGCATATTAAGCCCACGGAGCTCGGCGAAGCAATCACCGACCTGCTCGAGAGCAAATTCCCGAAAATTGCCGATGTCACCTTTACTGCTCAAATGGAGCAAAGCCTTGATGATATCGGTCAGGGCGAAAGAGATTATATCGAAATGCTGCACACCTTCTATGATGATTTTGAGGACAATCTCAGCAAGGTCAAGAAGGAAATGGAGGGCGTGAAGATTAAGCTCAAAGAGGAAGAAACCGATGTGAAGTGCGAAAAGTGCGGTGCCAACATGGTTGTAAAGGTTGGCAGATTCGGCAAATTCCTCGCCTGCCCGAACTACCCGAAGTGCAAAAATACCAAGCCCTTTGTGGTCAACACCGAGGGCGTGTGCCCCCGCTGCGGCGGTCAGGTTGTGACAAAAAAATCCAAGCGCGGCTATAAGTTTTACGGTTGCTCGAATTACCCGGATTGTAACTTTATGACCTGGGATGAGCCGACTGCGGAAAAGTGCCCCGAGTGCGGGTCCACTCTCTTTAAGCAAAAGGGCGGCGTGCTCGCCTGCTTGAAGGAGGATTGCGGCTTTTCCAAAAAAGCGCAGAGAAAAACAAAAAAAGCAAGTAAGTAAGAAAAAAGAGGAGTGTGCACTCCTCTTTTTCCAAATAGGAGAATACCATGGAACCAATTACCGTAATCGGCGGCGGCTTTGCCGGGTGTGAAGCAGCGTGGCAGATTGCCTGCCGCGGCGGCAAGGTCAAGCTGTATGAAATGAAGCCGCGCGCGTTTTCCCCTGCGCATAAGAGCGAACAGCTGTGCGAGCCGGTCTGCTCCAATTCCTTTAAGGCAAAGCGAACGGAGTCGGCGGCAGGGTTGTTGAAAGCGGAGATGAAGCTGCTCGGCTCGCTGTGCGTGCCCTGCGCGGAGAAAACGGCGGTGCCCGCAGGCGGCGCACTGGCGGTAGATAGGGATTTATATGCCGCGCTGGTGAGCCGAGAGATAGAGAATCACCCGAATATTGAGGTAATTCGCGAAAAGCTTGAGGATTTCCCCGCGGGCATTGTCATCGTTGCAACAGGCCCGTTGACTGCGGGCGAGCTTGCGGAAAAAATCAGCGAAAAGTGCGGGAAGGCGCTGTCGTTTTATGACGCTGCCGCCCCGATTGTCAGCGCCGAGAGTATTGACAGGGCATTTGCCTTTTGCCAATCGCGCTATGACAGAGGCGGGGAGGAGGATTACTTAAACTGCCCGCTCAACAAAGCCGAGTACGAAGCCTTTCACGATGCGCTCGTTCACGCCGAGGGTGCCGTGGTGCATGATTTTGATGTGTACGAGGGCTGTATGCCCATTGAAAAGCTCGCCAAGCGCGGGCAGGATGCCATCCGCTTCGGTCCGATGAAGCCGGTCGGCTTGACCGACCCGAAAACCGGGCATCGCCCTTGGGCAGTGCTGCAGCTGCGCAAGGAAAACAGCATGGGCACCATGTATAACCTGGTCGGTTTCCAAACCAATTTAAAGTTTGGCGAGCAAAAGCGCGTCTTTTCCATGATTCCCGCGTTGCACAATGCGGAATTTCGCCGCTACGGTGTGATGCACCGCAATTCCTTCATTCACTCTCCCGGGCTCTTAGAGCCGACTTTAAATTTAAAAAATGAACCGCGCATTTTCTTCGCCGGGCAAATCACCGGCGTGGAGGGCTATATGGAGTCTGCTTCAAGCGGTATTTTGGCAGGTTTCAATGCCTTGGCTTATGCGCAGGGCAAGGCAGGGCTTGTGTTGCCCGGCACGACAATGATGGGCGCGCTGACACGCTATATTACCGATGAAAGTGTAAAGGATTTTCAACCCATGGGCGCCAATTTCGGCATTGTAGACCCTCTTGCGCAGAAAATCAGAGATAAGCGCGAGCGCTACGCGGCACTGGCGGCGCGCTCGCTCGAAACACTCTCGCAAATCAAAAAGGATACATCCGAGGCGGGCTGCCTTTAACGCAAAAGAACGACAAAAAAGCCGAATCCGGCGCAGGGAAAATCGTATTTTTCCCTGCGCTGCTTGTTTTTTGTGCAAAAATGCATTGACTTATTTTAAATAAAATATTATTATATTTATATATATTCAAAAAATCAGGAAACTTTAAAACTATAAGGAAAGCGCTTGCGCTCTCGGGCGATGTCAAAGCCGCCGCGACAGGAGCAAAGCGTTTAGGAAAACAAATGGAACAATTAGAAAAAATTATCGGATACACCTTCCAAAACAAAGCGCTGCTTCAAACCGCGCTGACCCATTCCTCTTATGCCAATGAAAAGGGTGTCGGCACGCTTTATAACGAGCGCCTTGAGTTTTTGGGCGACTCGGTGCTCGGCATCATCACCGCGGAGTACCTGTTTAAAAACCACCATGATTTTCCCGAAGGGGAGCTGACCAAGGTGCGCGCGGCGCTCGTTTGCGAAAAAGCGCTGTACAAATTCGCTTCGGAAATCTCCTTGGGCGAATATCTGTATTTGGGCAAGGGCGAGCTGCACACCGGCGGCAGAAACCGCCCCTCTATTTTGGCAGATGCCTTTGAAGCGCTCATTGCCGCCATTTATTTGGACGGCGGCATGGAGCAGGCAAAGCGCTTCGTGCTGCACTTTATCACTGCGGCGCAAGAGGATGCCATTGAAATCAACACCGATTATAAAACAAAGCTGCAGGAGATTATCCAAAAAAATCCCGAGGAACGCATCGAGTATGCAATTGTGGATGAAACCGGGCCCGACCACGACAAGCGCTTTGTGGTTGCCGTGAAGCTCAACTCCAATGTCATTGGCGAGGGCAAGGGCAGGAGCAAGAAGCAGGCAGAGCAGAAGGCGGCAAAGGAAGCACTTCGGTTAATGGGCTTATGAGCAATGTTGCCATGTTTGTCGCGCACGAGGGCTGTGCGCACCGCTGCTCTTTTTGCAACCAGCATATCATTGCCGGGCAAAACCGCCGCTTAAGTGCCGCGCAGGTGGCGCAAACCTTGCAGCAAGCGTTGGCTTCACCGCGGCACGGCGAAAATCAAATTGCTTTTTTCGGCGGCAGCTTCACCGCTATTGAGCGCGGCTATATGAAAGAGCTGTTAGATGCCACGGTCCCGTTTCGGGAGGCATTTGCCGGCATTCGCATTTCCACAAGACCCGATGCTGTCAATGAAGAAATATTAGCCTTTTTAAAGCCCTACGGTGTCACCGCTATTGAGCTGGGTGCGCAGAGTATGGATGATGAGGTGCTCTCGCGTAATCGGCGCGGGCATACCGCGGCAGATGTGAAGCGGGCAAGCGCTCTCATTCGCGCGCAGGGCTTCGAGCTCGGCTTGCAGATGATGACAGGGCTCTACGGCTCCACCGATGAAAAGGATATCGAAACCGCGCAGGAGCTCGTGGCGCTGCAGCCGCAAACCGTGCGCATTTACCCGACAGTCGTGCTGGCGGGCACGGAGCTGGACAGGCTTTACCGCAGCGGCGCCTATGCACCGCCGGGAGTGGAAAGCGCCGTGGAGCTTTGTGTGAAGCTGATGCGCATTTTTGATGCGGCAGGGGTTCGCATTTTGCGCGTCGGTCTGCACGACAGCGAGCAGTTGAAAACAACGCATACCGCCGGTGCCTATCACCCGGCATTCAAGGAGCTGTGCCTTTCAAGATTATATTTGCAAAATGCAAGGGCTGTGTTAGAGGGAAACCCGGCAGGGCACTACACCTTGGCGGTGGGCAGTCCGTATCTTTCGCAGATGATTGGGCAAAGCCGACAAAATCTCCTTCTTTTGGCAAAAGAGGGCTATCAAATTCGCGTGATACCTGAAAGCGGTATGCGCCCGTTT
This sequence comes from uncultured Eubacteriales bacterium, assembly GCA_900321665.1. Classification (GTDB taxonomy): domain Bacteria; phylum Bacillota; class Clostridia; order Oscillospirales; family Acutalibacteraceae; genus RUG714. Next base: position 265 of record ONWY01000049.1, on the reverse strand, counting down.
CAGGTGAAAATAGTAACTAAAGAACAGGATTAAGACAAGAATGTATTTAAAGAGTATCGAATTGCAGGGCTTTAAGTCCTTCCCGGATAAAACCGTGCTGCGCTTTCACAAGGGCATTACCGCCGTTGTGGGGCCAAACGGCAGCGGTAAGTCCAATGTTTCGGATGCCGTCAGGTGGGTGCTCGGCGAGCAGAGCACCAAAACACTGCGCGGCTCGAAGATGGAGGATGTTATCTTTTCGGGCACCTCCGAAAGGCGCGCGCAG
>ONWY01000059.1:7318-11952 GCA_900321665.1 uncultured Eubacteriales bacterium | reverse complement strand
GCTCAAGCGCTACGGCGGCTATACCGAGTGCGATGTGCTTTCGGGCAATGTGACCTACAGCAGTGCCGATGTATATGCCCGCAATGTCATTAAAACAGTCGGTGGGCTGAAAATCGGCTTCTTTTCGCTTGTCGATGGCAAGTGCAAGGATTATATAGCGAGCACCAGAAGCGAAGGCTATGCGTTTGAAGAAGAGATTGCTTTCGCCAAAGAGCAGGTGGCGGCTTTATCCGGCAAATGCGATAAAGTAGTATGCCTTGCGAGCTTTATGGAAAATAACGAGGATTTTACACCCGAAAAGCTTGCGAAAGCGGTTGATGGGATTGATGTTTTAATTTGCTCAAACTTGCACAAATCATTAGATGAAACCTATGGTACCACACGCGCGCTCTGTTGCGCCGAACAGCTTGCGGAAATGGGCGAAATTCGCTTTTATGAGGATGGCAGTGTGCAAGCCGAGTTGATGCCCGAATACTTCTATGATGCGAAGGGCGAGAAAATCAAGGACAGGGCAGGCACCTACCGCAAATACGGTGACAGCCCGATTTATCATACAGCCTATGAGGTGATTCAAGAGGAATTTGCAGAAACTCTCGATTCCTTAGTGGCACAAAATAAGACAACGATTTTCGGTGTTCACGACAGTGAAAAAATATCCCTTTTGGAAGAAACACCCTTGGGCGATTTGTTTGCCGATTCCATCACCTTAGCGGGCGATAAGCTAAAAGAATCGCAATCAAAATACAAAAATCACTATGTCACGGGCATAGTCAACGGCTCTTGCATCGAGGAAAATATTTCTGCCGGGGATATTAACATCAAAGATGTGTTTGATTCCCGCGGCATTGCCGAGGATGTTTATTTTTACGAGTGCGATGCAAAGCTCCTTTATGAGTTGATGGAGCAAAGCGTTTCGCAGATTAAATATGATAAAAAGACCGATTTTGTTTACAATCCTTGTGAATACTTTTTGCAAATTTCCGGCTTCAATGTGCTTGTTGACCCGCAGGCGAAAGCCGGCAGCAAAATCATAAAAATGTACATGAAGGATGGGGATGATGAAATTATCATCAAAAAAAATGATGATAAAAAGTTCCTCCTCGGTTTAAATGAGTCGCTTGCCAAAGGTTTTGCAGGCTATGATAACTTTGTGAAAATGACACCGGTCTATGTCGGCGATTTCTTAACCAACTATGTGCGCACGGCGATTGCTTCGAATGTATCGGAGGAATATTATCTTTCGCCGGGCACGGAAAGCCGCATTACCTTCAAGCGCATTGAGCAGCTGCAGCCGAATGGTGATGCTTGGGCGACAATTGACAAGGAATTTGAGGATTATGCCGCTGCCGAGGTTTTGGTGGACGGTTTGGATAATATGGACTGCTCGCAGGTGGATGAAAACGGCGAGGTACGCATTACCTTCAACACCGGCGGCCACGGTGTGACGGTCAACGGCGAAAACATCTATTGCAGCACGGTGTCCGGAATCGGCTTAAAACCCGGCAGTGTGACACCGATTGTGGATTACAAGCTCTATTACAAAACACTTGATGAAGCGTATAAAATCGATGAAAGCAGCTATTCCGCCGAGGCGGTAAAGGGCTATTTTGAATACCTCGGCAGGGCTTATGTGCAAACCAAGCTGACCGAGGAGGGTGAGGTTGTGAAGGCGACCCAGGATATCTTCAATGTGTGGGATGATTTTCTTGAAAACCCGGATTCCTTTATTGAAAAAGAAGAGGAAGAAGCCGAAGATTTTGATGAAGAGGAAGTCGGTGATTATCCCTCTTTAGAGGATTTTGCCTATCAAGGCTCCTTCCAAAGTAATGTTTTCGAGAATACACCGACCACTTCGTTTAAGGGTGCGTTGGCGCAGGATAGCGAAAATGAACAGGCAAACAGAGGCACTGCAACCGATACGGGTGATACGATTGCTTATGTGCTGCTTATCGCTGCCGGGGCAGCCTTAATAGCAGCGCTGAGTATCACGACATATTTATTTAAAAACAAAAAAAGAAGCGGGGTGAAGCAAAAATGAGCGCGCAAAAGGTTCCTGCTAAAATAAAATGGGGTTACTCCTTTGGCGGCATCGGTAAGGATATGTGCTATGCGCTCGTTTCCAACTACCTGATGTATTATTGCACGGAGAACCTCGGTATCAGTGCATTGTTTATGGGCGTGCTGTTTTTCTTTGCGCGCCTCTGGGATGCGATTAATGACCCGATTATGGGCACCTTTGTGGACAATACGCATATTAAGTTCGGCAGATATCGCTTTTGGATGCTGATTGGTACCATTTCCAATGTGATTGCGGTTATTCTGCTTTTTAACCCTTACTTGGCGTCTCACGCACCGCGGGTATATATCGCTGTCTTTTATGTGATTTGGGGCATGACCTATACCATGGTCGATGTGCCGTATTGGGCATTTAATTCCAATGTTTCAGATGACAGGAAGGAGCGCGAAAGTGTTTCCACTCTCGCAAGGCTGTTGACAAGCCTCGGCAGTCTCTCCACCCAAGTGTTGACTGTCAGCGTGGTGGCAAAGCTCGGCTTAGATGTCGCAACCGGCTCGGTGCACAAGGAAAAGGGCTTCTTTATTTGGGCAATCATTGTTTCTTGTGCCTTTGTATTTACCATGCTCATCGCCATTTCCGTGATAAAGGAAAGAAATGTTTCCACCTTGCAGGCAAAGCAAAAAATCAGCTTTAAAGAGGCATTTCGTGTTTTGACCAAAAATGACCAGCTGATGATTGCCGTTGTGGTCTTTATCTTTATTAATATTGCGCAAAATTTAGCTTTAGGCGCCGCGCTATACTATTTTAAATATGTTTGGGGTGATGATAAGCTCTATTCCACCTTTGCGATCGTTCTCGGTGCAAGTGTCGGCATCGGGCTGTTATCCTTCCCGCTGCTTTCCAAATTGCTTTATAAGCGCTCCGGGCGCCTCGGGCATTTCATATTTGCCCTCTCTTCGCCAATAATCGGCTTTTTGCTGATGTTCCTATCTAATAATGTGATTTTAAAAAATGCAAGCTTTCATGTGCGTTTCTATGTCTTTTGCGGCATAGGGCTCGTTTCGCTAATCGGCTTCGGCTCGGTCACGATTCTTTTAACGCTGATTATGAGCGACTGTGTTGATTACGGCGAATATATCTTCGGCAAGAGGACAGAAAATATTGTCTTTTCCATGCAAACCTTCCTGGTGAAATTTGCGGGTGCGATTTCCTTTGTGATTATCGGTGTTTCCATGCATCTTTCCGGCTACAAGGGCAGTATGTTTGATAACAACGCCGTTGCAATGGAAGTGGTGCCCGATTCATTAAAAACCAATTTAAATGTTTTAATGTTTATTTTGCCGCCTGCATTCCTGCTTTTAGGACTTTTGCTGTTTGTGTTTAAATATAAGCTTGCAAAAAAAGGCAAGATGGAGCAAATCAGAGAGGAGCTTCAGCAGCGCCGCGCTCAAAGCGAGAAAGCCGCTGCGAGCGAAGAATAACGATAAAAAAACACCCTGCCGCCGCAGGGTGTTTTTTATGATAGATTTATAACTCTTTATCTCTTAAATAGGAAGCGTGCACGGCCTCGCGAACCGTTTGTTCAAAAGAGAACTCTTCCAATTTTTTAACACCTTCAATGGTGGTGCCGCCCGGCGAGCAAACCTTATCTACCAGCGCTTGCGGGCTTTCATCGGAAAAATCAAGCAAGCTTGCGCTCGCTTTTACCGAATATAAGGCAGCAGCATAGGCGGTTTGCGTATCCAATCCGCAGGCAATGCCTTCCTTTGCCAATGCATCCATATACATAAAGCTGAAAGCAGGGGAACAGCAGGCGACAGCGCTGAAAGCGGAAAATTCACCTTCATCCACTCGAAATACTTTGCCGATGCTGTCGAAGATTTTTTCGCCGATTTTGATATCTTCCTTATTGCAAAGTGCATTTGCACAAAGCGCGGACGCGCTTTGCTTGATTTTTGCGTTGAGATTCGGCATCACACGGATGATTTTTTGATTGCCGATTTGCTCTTGAATATATGCAATGGTTTTACCCGCTGCAATAGAAATAATGACCTGCTCCTCGCGCAGCAAAGAGGCAATTTCCGGCAAAACAACAGGAAATTTTTGCGGTTTTACACAAAGTAGTATAACATCGCATAAAGTCGCAATTTTTTCGTTTTCGCATGCATGAATACCGATATTTTCGCAGTATTTTTGCAGCTTGCTTTGGTCAGCGGCAGAGGCAAAAATTCGGTCCTTTTCAATTAATTCCGTGCTCAAAATGCCTTCAATGATTGATTTTGCCATATTGCCGCAGCCGATAAATCCTATTTTCATATTTTATTAAACCTTTCTTTTAATATCTCCATTATACATATTTTTAGTCATTATGCAAATGTTTATATTTTTCTTTTGTGGCAATGCCGCCTCGAATATGCCTTTGTTTTTTGTTTTCATCTAAAATTTTTCTGACATCCGAATATAAAGAGGGGCTGATGTGCTTTAATCGCTTTGTAACATCGGTATGTACGGTTGATTTTGAAATTCCGAATTTTTTAGCAGTCAATCTTACAGTCGCGTTGGTATCGGTAATATATTTTGCCAATTCTATCGCTCTGTCTTCAACAATACCTTTCAT
>ONWY01000059.1:0-7312 GCA_900321665.1 uncultured Eubacteriales bacterium | reverse complement strand
AAAGAAAAAAATAATAGCACAGGTATTGACTTTTTTTAAAAAATTATATAATATATTACTAATAATATATTTAGGAGGAGAAAAATATGCCGGCAGAATTCAAATATGAAATTGTTGAGAGTCTTGGCGTTCTTTCCGAAACCCCCAAGGGTTGGACTAAAGAGCTTAACAAAATCAGCTGGAATGAGCGCGCACCCAAGTATGATATTCGCGAGTGGTCTCCCGAGCATCAGAAGATGGGCAAGGGCGTTACATTGTCCGATGAAGAAGCAGCTGAGTTAAAGGTATTGCTTAATAAAGACAAGAGCCTTTAATCTCCATTGCAGCATGAGAGTTGCAAAAGACCAAGGGCCTCTGCACAAGAGGCCCGGTATCTTAATAAATTCGAGGTAAAATAAATGTCAAAAGCAAAAGCAAAAAAAACCAAAAAGAAAGGTTTATCCAAAGCGGCGTTAATTATTATCGGCGCTTTGTTAACAATCGCAATCACTATTATTGCGGTTGCGCTTTATGTATTTATTTATTCCTTTTCTTATATACACGGCGATTTGAAAATCGATTTAAAAGAATATCGCTATTCTCAAAACCAAACTTCCTTTGTGTATGCCTATGACTCCAACGGCGACCCGGTTGAGGTCACTCGCTTGTTTGGTACCATCAACAGAGTTTGGGTAGATATTGAAGATACCAACCCCTACATCGCAAAGTGCTATGTCGGCTTGGAGGACAAGCGTTTTTACGAGCATGAGGGTGTTGACTGGACCAGAACCATTGCAGCTGTTGTCAAATACGGCGGCAAGCAGGGCGGTTCCACCTTAACCCAGCAGTTGATTAAAAACCTGACAGAGGAGGATGAGGTAACCTATGTCAGAAAATACAAAGAAATTTTAAATGCGCTGAATTTAGAGCGCTTCTATTCCAAAGAGGATATTATTGAAGCTTATCTCAATACCGTGTACCTGAGCCACGGCTGTTACGGTGTTAAAACCGCGGCGGAAACCTATTTCGGTAAGGATATTTCCAAGTGCAACCTGTCAGAAAGCGCAGCGCTTGCCGCGATTACACAGTTTCCCTCAAAATACGACCCGATTTTGAATCCCGACAATAATAAAGAGCGGCGCGAGTACTGCTTGAAATTAATGCTTGATCAAGACTTGATTACCCAAAAAGAGTATGATGAAGCGATGAAATACGAAATCAAGTTCCAACTAAATCAACAAACGCAAGAGGACAGCAACGTTGTGTATAGTTACTATACCGATGCTGTGATTAACCAGGTTGAGCAGGACTTGATGTCGAAATACGGCTATACCGCAAAGACTGCTTCCAATAAGATTAATTACGGCGGCTTAAAAATCTACAGTGCTGTGGATTTGGATATTCAAAGCGCTATGGATAGCGTTTATGAGTCGCGCGACTATGTGGCAGATGATTCCGTGCAATCCGCCATGACCATTTTGGACTACGATGGCAGAGTGGTCGGTATTGAAGGCGGCATCGGCAAAAAGACCGGAAGGCGTGAGTTAAACCGCGCGACCGATTCTCCCAGGCAGCCCGGTTCCACCATCAAGCCGATTTCTGTCTACGGACCTGCGATTGACACCGGCGCTACCTATTGGTCTAAAACCTATGCAAACAGCGCAAGCCTTACCATCAACGGGCAGGCTTGGCCTAAGAACCAGGGCGGTTACGGTGGCGGTAACTATGTTACAGTGCAATATGGTCTTGCACAGTCCTATAATACCATTTCGGCTAGAGTGCTTTCCGATGTCGGACTAAACACGAGCTATACCTATTTAAAGGATAAGTTTTGCTTAAAGCACCTTGACCCCGGTGATGAAAGCTATTCACCGTTGGCAACCGGCTCTATGACCCATGGTGCCACCACCTTGGAAATGGCGGCTGCTTTCCAGACCTTTGGTAACGGCGGTGTGTACCATCAACCGTATTTCTACTATAAGGTCGAGGATGCCTCCGGCAATGTTATTTTGGATAAAGCGGATTATGATAATCACCAGGCGATTGAAGAATCCTCCGCAGAGATAATGAACCATTTGCTGCAAACGGTTATGAGTATGGGTACCGGTACACCGTATAATGTCGAAGGGCAAACTACTTTCGGCAAAACCGGTACGACCGATAATGATAACGACAGGTGGTTTGTCGGCGGCACTCCGTATTATGTAGCGGCAGTGTGGTACGGCTATGACATTCCGCGCGAAATCTACAATGTTTGGAATAACCCTGCCGGTAACCTGTTTAAAAATGTGATGGATAAAGTGCATTCCGGCTTGTCGCAAAAGGAATTTCCTTCTGCTGAGTCCGGAGTCACACAGGCATATTACTGTACCAATTCCGGTATGCTTGCAGGTAACGGTTGCCCGAGTAATCTCGGTTACTACAGGAGCGATGATATGCCCGCTTATTGCAGCGGTCACTACAGCGGTGGCGGAGAAGGCAGCGGTAGCGGCGGCAATGGCGGCGGTACGAGTAGCGGTGAAAGCACCTCCGGTGGTGGAGGCGGCGCCGAAGGCGGCGGTGGTGGTGAGGCACAAGCTCAAGAGCCGGCACAGGAAACACCGCAAGAATAGAAAAAAGTGTAGAAACATATTGGAAGGAAGCTTCAATATGTTTCTACTTTTTCATGATGAGGAGATATGACCAGGTTTTATGTGATTCGCCACTGCGAAGCGGTCGGCAACAGAGAAAGAATTTTTCAAGGTACATACGATGGCGAGGTGTCAAAACTCGGTGAAAAGCAGTTGGAGTATTTAGCATTAAGGTTTCGCAATGAGCCTATTGATGCCATTTATTCCAGCTCTCGCAAGCGCGCAAAGGCGACTGCCGAGGCGGTCAATCGCTACCACTCCTTGCCGATTCAAATTGATGACCGAATTATCGAAATCAATGCAGGGGATTGGGAGGGTAAGCATTTTGCCGATTTTCCCGCTCTTTACCCGAAAGAAATCGATTTATGGGATAATGAGCCGCACCGTTTTGTAGCGCCAAACGGCGAAAAAATGGCGGATGTGTACCATAGAATGGTGCACTTTGTGAAGCAGCTTGCCGCTCAAAATCCAGATAAAACAATTGTTTTAGCCTCTCATGGCTGTGCTATCAGAAATTTGCTATGTTGGGCAGACGGCCTCGGTTTTGAGCGCCTTGGTGAGGAGCTTTGGTGTGCCAACACAGCGGTTAATATTATAGATGTGGATGCCGCAGGCTACCCGCATTTGATTGTGAAAAATGATATTTCGCATTTGCCTGAGGAAATGCAAAGCCTTTCCTCGCAAAAATGGAATGCAAAGTAGGAGACAGTATGATAATTTTAGCAGTGGATTACGGAGACGCGCGCACCGGTTTGGCAATTTGCGACAAAAATGAAATTTTGGCTTCCCCTTTATATACGATAACACAAAGCTATGCTCCTAAATTGATTGAAAACATTTGTGAAGCAGCAGCCGAAAAAGAAGTGGAATTAATCGTTGTCGGAAAGCCGTATAATATGGACGGCAGCGCCGGTTTTCGCGCGCAAAAATGCGAGGAATTTGCAAAGCAATTGGAAAAAGCGAGCGGGATTCAGACGGTTCTTTATGATGAGAGAATGACCACGATGATTGCTGCAGAAGCACTCAATGTAACCAATACAAGGGGAAAGAAGCGCAAAAACATCATTGATTCTCTCAGTGCGCAAATCATTTTGCAAAATTTTATTGACGAAAGAAAAAAATAGGTTGATTTTTTCATATTTATCATATATAATATCTAAGTCAATTATTTTTGCCGGTGTGATGGAATTGGCAGACGTGCTGGACTCAAAATCCAGTGGTGGCGACACCGTACCGGTTCGACCCCGGTCACCGGCACCAAAAACTCGTACATCTTGTGCGAGTTTTTCTTTATATATTTATAATTATTATATTGAAATTATAAATAAAAAATGGTACAATAAATTGATATAATAGGAGTAGAATGCAGAAGTATGATTATTTTGGGAATCGACCCCGGTTATGCCATTGTCGGTTGGGGCGTTTTGGAATATAGAAACAATCATTTTAAGGTAATGGATTTCGGTGCCATTACCACCGATGCCGGCGAGTACTTTCCGCAAAGGCTTTCGGTAATTGACAGGCAGCTGAAGGAAATCATCGATAAATACCATCCTCAGGTGCTGAGCATGGAAAAGATTTTTTATAACTCCAATGCAAAAACCGTTATCGATGTTTCGCAAGCGCGCGGTGTGATAACGCTTGCGGCATATAACAAGGGGCTTGAGATAGCGGAATACACTCCCTTACAGGTAAAGCAGTCCGTTGTCGGCTACGGCAGAGCCGAAAAAAAGCAGGTGCAGGAGATGACCAGAACCATCCTGGGGCTTGCGAAGGTACCGAAGCCGGATGACACGGCGGATGCGCTGGCGATGGCGATTTGTCACGGGCATTCCTCCGGCTCGCTCTTGAGTAATATGAAAGGCAGAACTTGGTAAATGATATACAGTTTAAAAGGCACATTTGTTTATGCGGATTTAAACAGTGCGGTAATTGATGTAAACGGTGTAGGCTTTAAATGCTTTTGCTCTGCAAGAACACTATCACAGCTGCCGCAAATCGGTAAAGAAGCGTTTTTGTTGACATATATGAATGTGCGCGAGGATGCGATTGAGCTTTACGGCTTTTCCGATAAAACGGAATTAGATTGTTATAAACTGCTCATTGAGGTGAAGGGCATCGGTCCCAAGGCGGCGATGAATATTTTATCCACCCTGACACCCGATAAGCTTGCCTTGGCAGTTGCTTCGAAAGATTATAAAGCGATTCAAGCTGCACAGGGAATCGGCAGGAAAGGCGCCGAAATGGTTGTTTTGGAGCTCAAAGATAAGCTGGGCTCGCTGGATATTGCCGAAGCCGAGGTGATTGAGCAGGTGGGCAAAACACCGGCTTCCTCTTCCAAAAAGGATGCAATTGATGCGCTCGTTTCTCTCGGCTATTCCCAAAGCGAAGCGGCGAAAGCTATTGCAAAGGCGGGCAAAGATTTATCTACCGAAGACTTGATTAAATACGCATTGGCACATTTAGCAATGTGATAGGAGTTTTATGAATTACGAAGAAAACGATTCCAGGCTTGTTTCTACCGAGTTTGATTATTCGGAGGACAGCGATATTGAGCTTTCTCTCAGACCAAAGGTATTAGATGACTATATTGGTCAAGACAAGGTCAAAGAAAAACTGAAAATTTATATAGCGGCAGCTAAAAAGCGCAATGATATTTTAGACCATATTTTGCTATACGGTCCTCCCGGGCTTGGTAAAACCACCTTGGCGGGCATCATTGCAAATGAAATGGGCGTGAATTTTCGCGTAACCTCAGGTCCTGCAATTGAAAAGCCGGGAGATTTGGCAGCGTTGTTAACAAACCTGCAAGAGGGCGATGTGCTCTTTATTGATGAAATTCACCGCTTAAACCGCTCGGTAGAGGAAGTTCTGTATCCCGCGATGGAGGACCAGGTGATTGATATTATCATCGGTAAGGGTCCTTCCGCAAGAAGCATTCGATTGGATTTGCACAAGTTCACTTTAATCGGCGCCACCACCAGAGCCGGTCAACTCAGCGCTCCGCTGCGCGACCGCTTTGGCGATGTGGAAAGGCTTGAGCTGTATTCCGTAGAGCAGCTGGCGCAGATTGTGACACGCAGCGCAGGTATTTTGGGGATTGATATTGAGCCCGATGGTGCGCTTGAAATCGCCTCTCGCTCGCGTGGCACACCGCGTATTGCAAACCGATTGCTCAAAAGAGTGCGCGATTTTGCCGAGGTTGTCTTTGATGGTGTGATTACCGAGCAAAGCGCCATGAAATCGCTCAATCAAATGGATATTGATGAGCTTGGGCTTGACCAAATCGACCGCGTCTTGCTTTTGACAATGATTAAAAATTATAACGGCGGTCCGGTGGGCTTGACCACTCTTGCCGCTTCCATCGGTGAAGAAACCGTCACGATTGAAGATGTCTATGAGCCGTATTTGATGCAAATCGGTTTTTTAACGAAAACCCCGCGCGGCAGATGTGCCACCCCGAAAGCATACAGGCATCTTGGGATAGAATATAACGCTGAATAGGAGATATTATGGGAAGATTATTTGGAACAGACGGCGCAAGAGGTGTTGCAAACAGCGAATTGACACCTGAGCTTGCGATGAATATCGGCAGAGCAGCAGCCTGCGTTTTGACAAAGGGAACGCACAAACCGAAGTTTTTGATTGGTAAGGATACCAGAAAAAGCTCCGATATGCTGGAAGCGGCGCTTGTAGCGGGGCTGTGCTCGGTTGGGGCAGATGTCCTTATTTTGGGTGTTGTACCGACACCGGCGGTCGCTTACCTTGTGAAAGCCTACGGCTACGATGCCGGCGTGATGATTTCCGCTTCACACAACCCTTGTGAATTTAACGGGATTAAAATTTTCCAATCCACAGGCTATAAGCTGCCGGATGAAATTGAAAACAGAATTGAAGCCATTATTTTAGACGGCGCGGAGCAACCGCCCGTTAAAATCGGCGGTGATGTCGGCGCGATTACTTATGCGCAAAATGCAGCACAGGATTATATTGCGCACATTTTAAAAGCCAAGCAGGCAGATTTCAGCGGCATGAAGGTTGCCTTCGATTGTGCCAACGGCTCTTCGAGTGCGACAGCGCAAAAATTATTCGGTTCATTGGGCATAGAGGGTATTTATACCGCCAATGCGCCCGATGGAGTCAATATTAATGATAAATGCGGCTCAACTCACTTAGAAGCTTTGCAGGAAACCGTGAAAAAGAACCACTGCGCCCTCGGCATTGCTTTTGACGGCGACGCCGACAGAATGTTGGCGGTCGATGAAAACGGCGATGTGGTCGACGGCGATAAAATTATTGCAATTTGCGCTAAGTATATGAAAGAGCAGGGCAGCTTAAAGAATGACACGGCTGTGGTGACCGTGATGAGCAATATGGGCTTTTTCAAGTTTTGCGCGCAAAACGGTATTGCTTGTGAGAAAACAGCGGTGGGTGACCGCTATGTGCTCGAAAATATGCTTCAAAATGGGTATAACATCGGCGGCGAACAGTCAGGACATATTATTTTCTTAGACCGCGCCACGACCGGTGACGGGCAACTGTCCGCACTGATGCTTTTAAATGTGATAAAAAACAGCGAAAAAACGCTTAGCGCACTTGCAGCGCAAATGGAAGTGTACCCGCAGGTGCTTGTCAATGTCAGGGTGACTCCTGAAGGCAAAGAGCGCTACGCGGATGATGCTCAGATTCAAAACAAAATCGCC
>ONWY01000155.1 GCA_900321665.1 uncultured Eubacteriales bacterium | reverse complement strand
AAAAAAGGCGGCAAAAGCCGCCGGCGAAAAAAGTGTGGAAATGCTCCCGCAAAAAAAGTTGTTCCCGCTCACCGGCTATGTACACGGCGGCTGCTCGCCGATTGGGATGAAGCGGCAGTTTGCCACCTTTATTGATGCCAGCGCAGCAGAGCACGAAACCATCTTTTTCTCGGCAGGCAAAATCGGCAGGCAGGTGGAAATGCGCTTGAGCGATTTGCAACAGGTTTACCCGGTAACGGTGGCGGCGCTGTGCAGGAGCGCAAAAGCAGAGGCTCACGGAGCGAGCAGTTAGCAGCTTGTAATTTGTAGTAAATTCAACACTCAAAATGCACATCATTTCATGCAATGCGAAGCTCTGCTTCGCCCCGCCGCTCCTCTTTGCTCGCACGGCGAGCCTTCCTCAAATTGTTCTTGTTGACAATAGACTGAAATGTGATATAATATAAGTGACAAGGAACTAATCGATAGACGGTTAGCCTTGAAATTAGGTTAAATAACCGCTTTGTTTCTCAGGCAAGGGCGGTTATTTTTTTATGCTTAATATGTAGCCTGTGGCTGCAATAAGAATTATTGCGAATATGATGTAATATTCCATATTAATCACCCCCTTTTGATGTAATCTCAAGAGGGCAATCCCTCTTGGAAATAAGAGGGCTAACCGCCTATCCGTTTTTCAGATTAGAACCTTGTCGACAAAATTGTACAGTATAACCTCTGATTTGTAAAGAACTTTTGTGCGAGATTGATGTATCCGAAATCAGTCTGTTGTTAAGGTCTACTGTATATGGGACAAAAGAATAAAACAGAGGCAAGCTGCACGAGCTTGCCTCTGTTCCAATAGCAGGCAGATGAAAATGCTGCCGCAAAACTCAAAAAAGGTTATGTACTGTGTACAAAGAAAAAAGCTGCTTGCGACCAAGCAGCTTTTTTTTGATTGGATTTTTTAGCCGAAATATCTCTCAAGCAAGCCTTTGAGTGCTTTGCCGTGGCGAGCTTCATCGCGCGCCATTTCGTGAACGGTGTCGTGAATGGCATCGAGATTCAGTGCCTTAGCTCTCTTGGCAAGGTCGGTCTTGCCTGCAGTTGCGCCGTGCTCAGCCTCTACTCTCATTTCAAGGTTCTTCTTGGTGGAATCGGTCACCACTTCGCCGAGAAGCTCTGCAAACTTAGCGGCATGCTCAGCTTCTTCCCAAGCAGCCTTTTCCCAATACAAACCGATTTCGGGATAGCCCTCTCTGTGTGCCACTCTTGCCATGGCAAGGTACATACCAACCTCGGAGCACTCGCCCTGGAAATTGGAGCGAAGGTCCTCCAAAATATCTTCCGGAGCGCCCTTTGCCACGCCTACCACATGCTCGGCAGCCCAACTCATTTCGCCCTCTTGCTTAATGAATTTCTCAGCGGGAGCTTTGCAAACGGGGCAAATCTCCGGCGCTGCATCGCCTTCGTATACATAACCGCATACGCTGCATACAAATTTAGCCATTTCTATATCCTCCAAACTTAAAAATAAACTTAAAAAAGTCTACCGTGATTATATCATCAAAGGCACATTAAGTCAATTCATTTAGCAGTGAAAATCCATCATATTTTGTATTTTTTAAAAAAAGTCTTTCATATTGCAACAAAATATAGTATAATAAATCTAACTAATGATAATCATTAACCTTTTGGAGGTAGTAATATGGCTAAATCAAAGGTAAAAATCAATGTAGCAGGCATGAACTTTGCCCTCGTTACAGAGGATGACCCTGCTTATATTGAAGGTCTTGCCAAGCAGTTAAGCAAAAAAATTGAAGACATTGTCAGCGGCAATGTCAACATTTCCGTTGCCCAAGCCGCCGTGCTCGTTGCGCTCGATTGTGAAGACGAGCTGAGCAAGCACAACAACTCTTCCGACAACCTGCGCGCACAAATCAAGGATTACCTTGAGGATGCTGCCAGAGCCAGAATGGAAGCGGAAAACTATAAGCGCGAGCTTGAGAAATTAAAAGCACAGCTGTAATGATACCTGAAATCTTAGCACCCGCAGGCTCTCCGGAAGCCGTTTTTGCCGCGGTAAGAAGCGGCGCTAATGCAGTTTACCTGGCAGGAGAGGCATTCAACGCACGGCGCGGTGCCAAAAATTTCACCTACGAGCAATTGCGCGAATGTGTTGCCTACTGCCACGCCCGCGGTGTCAAGGTCTACCATGCCCTCAACATCCTGGTGAAGGACAGTGAAATACAGGCGCTAAAAGCAGAAATCGAGCGTATTCTCGCCTTGGGCGAGGATGCGCTTATTTTGCAGGATTTGGGCGTGGCGGAAATTGTCAAATCCATGGCACCCGACATGCCGCTGCACGCGAGCACACAGCTTTCGGCACACTCGCTCGCAGCCGTGCAGGAACTCGAGCAGCGCGGCTTCAAGCGCGTGGTACTCGCAAGGGAGATGAGCCGTGCTGAGATAGCCGCCATTCGCGAAAACACCACAGTGGAATTAGAGGTATTTGTGCACGGTGCGCTGTGCATGTGTGTCAGCGGGCAGTGCCTGATGAGCGCGTTTTTCGGCGCGCGCAGCGGCAACCGCGGGCTTTGCGCGCAACCCTGTCGCCTTCCCTTCCGCGCAGCGGGTGGCACCGGCCACGATTTAAGCCTGAAGGATAATTCCCTCCTCCACTACCTGCCCGAAATGCAGCAAATGGGGATTGATTCTCTCAAAATAGAGGGCAGGATGAAGCGCCCGGAATATGTGGCGGCAAGTGTCACCGCCTGCAAGCAGGCGCTGTGCGGTGCCTACACCGCGCAAAGCGAAGCGAATTTAAAAAACATCTTTTCGCGCCAGGGCTTTACCGCAGGCTACTATACCGGCGCGCGCGGCAGGCAGATGTTTGGCACGCGCACCAAAGAGGATGTCACCGGAGCCGGCGCAAAGCTGCTCAAGGAATATGCAGCGCTCTATGATAAGGAAATGCCCCTCGTGCCCTGCGATATTGAAATTCAGATTAAACAAAACACCCCGCCGCGCATGCGCATCAGCGCGCTCGGCAAATCCACCGAAGCGACAGCAGCCGCCCTGCCCGAACAGGCGCTGCACCGCGCGCTGGAGCGCGAGGAGGTCGCAAAGCGCGTTGCCAAGCTCGGCGGCACACAGTTTTTTGCACAGAATGTATCGGTCGAACTCGATGACGGCTTAATGCTCAGCGCCGGTGCGCTCAATGCGCTCAGGCGAGAAAGCACAGCGCGGTTGGATGCGCTCCTTGCCGCCCCGCAGCCGTACCGCTCGAGCGGCAAGCTGCCGCCGCTATCGCCCCGCAGCGCGCCGCGCGGAAAAAAGCAGCTGTACCTGCGCTTTGCGGATATCGCGCAAGCGGGCGATATTGCAACACCGTTTGATAAAATCATTTTGCCGATTGAGCAAGCCGCCGCAGCGGTAGAGCGCTTCGGTACGCGGGAACTGATTTTGGAAACACCGCGCGCCTTTTTCGGCAAAGAGGAACAGCTGGCGGCACTCCTGGAGGAAGCAAAGGCGCTCGGTGTAACAGAAATCTCGGTCGGCAATATCGGCGCGCTGCACTTAGCGCGCGAGCGCGGTTTTCGCACCCTCGCCTCTCTCGGTACCAATGTTTTCAATTCCTACGCAGCGCAGGCAATCGGTGCAGATGAAATCCTGCTCAGTGTGGAGATGACCGCGGCGCAAACCAAAGCGCTGCACAGCGATAAACCGCTGGGCAATTTGATTTACGGTTACATTCCGCTGATGCTTGTGCGCAACTGTCCGCTCCAAAACGGCAAAGGCTGTGCCGCTTGCGACAAGCGCGGCTTTATCACAGACCGCAAGGGCGAAAAATTTGCAGTGCGTTGCCGCTTTGGCGCAAGCGAAATATTCAACCCCCGCGCACTGTATATGATAGATAAAGAGGATACGCTCGCAGGCGATTTTTCCCTGCTGTATTTCACCACCGAACCCCCTGCGCAGGTAAAGCACATTTTAGACCTTTACCACGCGCACGATAAAGCAGACTTTCCCTTTACAAGAGGGCTGTATGGGAGAGGGGTGTTGTAAATTCTAATTTATCTGCCTAAGGGCAGATAAATTAAACCGTTTACAACTACCCGCCCACCGCAAGCGGTCCCCCCTCCCTGACAAGGGAGGGCGTTAAGCGGTTGCTAATTTAGCGCAAGAAGTGTGCGCTAAATTAGAATTTGAAAGGAGCCATATGTCAAAATCATTTATCTTAGCCTCGGCTTCGCCGCGGCGCAAAGCGCTGCTCGAGCAGGCAGGCTACCAATTTGAAATCATTCCCTCCACTTGCGAAGAAACCGTGCCGCAGGGCTTATCTGCCAAAGACACGGTAGAGGGGCTTGCCTACCAAAAGGCGCTCGATGTCTACTCCCTGCACCCCGATGCATATGTTTTGGGGGCGGATACCGTGGTGTGCTTTGACGGTGAAATCTTGGGCAAGCCGCACGATGCGGCAGATGCTGCGCGCATGCTCAAAATGCTCTCGGGGCAAACGCACGAGGTACGCACCGGCTTTGCGTTGCTTGGAAAAGGCGTAGAGTTTGTCAGCAGTGAAGCGGCAATGGTCACCTTTTTTCACTTAAGCGATGCGCAAATTCAAAATTACATCGCCACCGGCGAGCCGATGGATAAAGCCGGCGCCTACGGTATTCAAGGCAAGGGTGCCGTGCTCGTGCGCAGTGTGCTGGGCGATTATTTCAATGTGGTCGGGCTACCGATTGCCACCGTGGCAAGGGCTTTGGCGGCTGTCGGCATTCACGGCGAGGTAATATAGCCGCGGTGCCGCACACCCGGTGCCGAGAGGCTTTCGCCCTGTGTTTTGGAAAAAATACGCGATGCGGCAAAAAAAGTGTTGCATTTTCGCTTTGTTTGTGCTAATATATTTGAGCACAAAAAATATGCGCTGCTAGCTCAGCTGGATAGAGTGACTGGCTACGAACCAGTAGGTCAGGGGTTCGAGTCCCTTGCAGCGCGCCAAAACAAAGAGCACTCCAAGCGGAGTGCTCTTTGTTTTGGTGTGCAAAAGGGACTAATGGGGTCCCCTGAAAAGTATTGCAAAGCAAACTTTTTGGGGAAGAGGAAAAACAAATGAAGCAAACTTAAAAGGTTTGCTCGCAAACTTTTTTCTCTTGCGAAATTTGTTTTGACGATGCAGCGCGCCAAAACAAAGAGCACTCCAAGCGGAGTGCTCTTTGTTTTAGTGTGCAAAAGGGACTAATGGGGTCCCCTGAAAAGTATTGCCTCAAATCATTCACTTAAAAGAATCTTTTTATCAAGATTGTCGAGCCGTTTGGCATCGCTGGTGAGCCGAAATATCAAAAGCATCACATTCACGCCTGTGTCCAGGTGATCCAGCAGGATTCCCACAGCGGTTGCGAGAATGATTGCCTCTGAGGGTATACCAAGGCTGGAAAACAAAACCGTGTAGCAAAGGATGTCACCCCCGGGGATTGGCGGCATCGCAATCGTGATCAATGTTGTAATGATAACAGCCAAAATAAACCACGGCACGTTGGTGGCAATTTGATAGGTTTCGGCAAAAGTGCAAACAAGTACCGTGAAATAGATCACGCTCGCCGGCATATAAACCACCGCGCCCAGCGGATATGCAAATGATGTCAGACTTTTGTTAATACCGAATTTGCTCTCACAAGTTTCCATTCCGATTTGAAACGCGGACACGCTGGAAGCGGAAGTGAAAGCAACCAGAAATGCCGGCATAACTTTTTTCATTAACAACATCGGCGGACATTTCAGGCGAATGGAATAGATTATCAACAATAGCACAACAAGAATAATGACCAAAACCGCAATCAGTATAATCGGTTTTATCACAGAAACAAGAATCCGAATCTTTCCTGACCAAATGAGCTGAAGCAACATACTGAAAACGAACAAAGGAACAAGTGCACATATAGTCGAAACAATTTGTTGAAACACAGCGGAAGCGTCTTCTATCAAAGCGCGCATACGACTGCCTCTTTCGCCGACCGCAAGGAGAGCGCAGCCGATGAAGACTGCTATTACAATGATATGGAAGGTGTTGCCTGTTTTGAACGGGTCAATAATGTTTTTAGGTATAATATCAAAAAACATTTGGCTTATCTGCTTGAAAGCGGAGTCGCTGCCTTGCCCGCCTGCGGAATAATTCAGGTTGACAAAAGGCAAAACCGAGACGGCGGAAAATGCGCTGACTGCGAACGAGATACCAACGAATCGAACGATGATGGATTTCCCTGTCCGTCCGAGAGTAGCGGAATCACCCATTCCCAAAATGCCGTTGCATATTGTCAAAAGAATCATGATACCGGCGAATATGTTGAGTAGACCCAGAAAACAGTCTGAAAGCGGAGATAACACCGCGTCATTGACTGCAAGCCGCACGCTTTCCGGAATGAAATTTCCAAGAATGCCTAAAATCACGGCAGCAACGACGGCGAGAGTAATATAAAACAGCATACTGCGCTTCGGTCTGTCTGCCAAAACGAGCGAGACCGTGTTTGTTTTTCCCCTGCAGCTCCAGGCAGGAAACACACCGAGCGCGCGCATCACCTCTTCAGCCAACGGATTATCACTTTTTTTGGTAGGGTTGAACGGTTCCTCCGTATAGCGCAGCCGAAACATATGACGGCCGAATTGCTTGCCGAATCCGACGCTGATCGTCATGCCCTTACCGTAATGCTCCATGATATTGAGAAGAATTTCCTCCACAGTCAATCGAATCTTTTGAATGCTTCGCCGTTCCGCATTGAGTTTGTTCAAATAATCTTGTGCATCTGCGGAAATAGCATCAACGGCAGCTTCGTTTAATGTATATTCTTTAAATAAAAGCCTCATTTTCATTCATCCTCATGAATCCTGATTTGTTAAGCTCATTATAGCACAACAAGCAAAAAAAGTATAGCCGCCGATTTCTCGGTGGCTGTACTTTTGCGGTTTGCGTTTCCTTTTTCTCTTGCGAAATTTGTTTGGACGAGACAGCGCGCCAAGGCAAAAGCACTCCAAACGGAGTGCTCTTTGCTTTTAACACTAAAGTATTTTTTCCATTCCGATTTTTTGCACCTGCATGCCCATGGCTTCATAAAAGCTTTTGGCGCCCGGATTGCATGCCCACACATTCAGTGTTACATTATAGCAACCGATGTGCTTTGCATAAGCATAGCAGGGCCTTTGAACAAATCCGGTCTGCCGCTATGGTGCACCATATCCACCTGCTCAAGCAGGTTTAAAATGCTTTGAATATCTTCGTTTTGTGCGTGCCTTATCATCCCAATCACTCCCTTTTATTATCTGTAAGCTCAAAACAGCTCCCCTTCAATATCTTGAATCATATCAATCGCAATCTCTTCTCTATCCTCAAAGCAGAAAACGCGCGCCACCGTATCAATACGGCGCAGCTTGCCCTCCTTCACGCGGTAGGCGCCGCCCTCTTTTCGCGCATCGGGCGCAAAATAGGTAAGCTTGACAAGCGGGTGTATGGCAATGTGCTCCAGCAGCACGCATGTTTTTTCATCGAGTGCAAATGCTTCCTCCTCGCTTAAATCCGCTTTTTGCTGTGTCACGCGCGCCTCTTCCTCTATCACATCCTCATAGCCTCTGAGCGCGGCAAAGGGCGCAAACTGCGCCGCCCTGTCGTGCAGGCTCATCGGCTTGCGGTGTGCCGAGCGGTGGTGCGGCATATCGATAATATCACGGTATTCGTTTCGTGCGTTTTTCATAAGACTCCTTTATAAATTCTAATTTATGCCACCCTTGTAGTGGCTAAATTAGAATTTAGACGCTCGTTTCACTAGCTGAAAGAAGAAATAAGAAAGAAGAAATAAGAATGGTGGGCGAGGCACTCGCACTCGTTCCGCTTCGCTCTAATAAATGAAAGTGCAAGTATTTCACTCTGAGTTATTACTTTGAAAATGGTGTAGA
>ONWY01000051.1 GCA_900321665.1 uncultured Eubacteriales bacterium | reverse complement strand
AAATTTGCACAAGTGCACGCTTCATCCAACAAATCAATCGCCTTGTCGGGCAAGAATCTGTCGTTAATATAGCGCTCAGATAACTCTACGGTCTTGCGAATCAATTCATCCGAGATTTTCACGCGGTGGAAATCCTCGTAGTAGTCCTTGATGCCTAAGAGAATCTGCGTTGTATCATCCAAAGAGGGTTCCTCCACGCTGACAGGCTGGAATCTGCGCTCGAGTGCGGAATCCTTCTCAATATACTTTCTGTATTCATCAAAGGTGGTCGCGCCGATAACCTGAATCGAGCCGCGCGAAAGCGCAGGCTTCAGAATATTCGCCGCATTCATCGTGCCCTCGCTGTCACCGCCGGAGCCGACAAGATTATGCACCTCATCAATAAAGAGAATAATATTGCCCTCTTTTTTGACCTCATCAATCAGTCCCTTGATGCGGCTTTCAAATTGCCCTCTAAACTGCGTGCCGGCTACCAGAGCCGTTAAATCCAACAAAAAGATTTCTTTGTCTGCAAGCTTCGCCGGAACCTCGCCCTGTGCTATTTTGAGCGCAATGCCCTCGGCAATAGCAGTTTTACCGACACCGGGCTCGCCTACCAAACAAGGGTTATTTTTGGTTCTTCTGCAAAGGATTTGAATCACCCTTGCAATTTCTTTATCCCTACCGATAATGCGGTCGATTTCATTGTTTGCCGCTTTTTTCGTTAAATCGGTGCAATAGGAGTGCAGGTATTTGCGCTTGCTTTTATTTTTTTGTTTTTTGTTGTTTTCGCTCCCCTCTTCCGATTGGGAGGAAGGCTCCTCTTCTTGCTTTTGTTGCGCACCGTTCCCCTGCATGAAGTTCATAAAGGGCAGCGGTTGCGCACCGCCTAATTCAAAATCGCCGTCGTTATCGCTCATCAACTGCGAGAGCTGGTCTTGAGCGGCTTCCAAATCATCATCGGTAATCCCCATCTGCTCCATCAATTGCTTCACGGGACCGATATTTAATTCCTTTGCACAGGTCAAGCACAATCCCTCCGGCTTATTGTTGTTGTTTTCGGGTTTTGAAATGAAGATGACTGCGGGTCTTTTACCGCATCTTGAACACATCATTGCCATTATTTTTCACCATTTTCCTTTGCTTTTTCTTCCTCCTCCATTAGAGGGTCCCCCTTCGGCAATTTAGAGGTCACAATCAACCGGTAAACGCCAATAACAACCAAAGTCACTGCAGAGCCGAAAAACGCGCCCGCAATATAACAAAACTGAATACCGCCGCCATCATGCCTGATTAAGAGCATAAATAAGCCGATGAATACAATTAATACCGCCATAATAACTTCTTCCAAGCCTCTTTGGTTGGTATGATGCATGGCTTCCACATAATCGGGAATGTAGCTCAAAAACGCTCTAAACATAAATATGACGGAAATACCGACGAATATGTATAAAATCACTTTTGGCATCACAAAATCGAAGCTGACGATATTTTGCAAAAACAATTGGTGCATCACACCCTTTTCGCTCGTTAAAAACATTACCACCATAACAATGTAAAACACAACGGTGGAAACCTTACCCCAAATTGCGGCTTGCATCGGCTTATCGTACCTTGAAAGCATAATCATACCGGCAATCAATTGGAAAACTTCTTTAATAATATACACCGAAAACAGCCCGATAAACAGCCAATCGCCCCAAAACCAGACCATCAAAATAATGGCAACGGCAAACTGTGTCAATTTATCGGCAACAGGGTCAAGCATTTTCCCAAGGTCGGTTACCTGATTAAACTTTCTGGCAATTTTACCGTCAAACAAATCCGTTAATCCGGCAATCACAAAAATGATAATGCCAATCACAAATTTTTTAATATTCAGAATATTGCCTTCCATCGCACTGACCATCAGTACACAAAAAACCGGTATCAATGCTATGCGAATAAACGATAGAATATTCGGAATCGTTTTTGCCTGCTTTAAATACTTTTTAAATAATTCCATTTGTAAACCTTTCTAAATTTGAAAAAAGACCGGATATATAATTTATAATAAAAGATTGCTTAGCAACATCTTTATTATACAAGTAAAGGATGAAGGCTAAAATCAAAATAATGATAATCCCTTCCACGATGCCCGTTATCAAGCCGAGCAATTTATCTGCCGCACCCATTAAAACAGTGCCCGCCGCTTTTCGGGCAATTCCGTTTACGGCAAAGCGAAACACGGTACATAATAACACAAAAGCAAAGAAAATCACTACCGCATAATATAAAGAATTTGTAAACTTTATGTATTGAAAGAGGTACGGGATACCAAAATACATTGCGGTGAATGCCAATACTGTCGATATCAATGCACGAAATCGCTTTAAAAAGCCTCTTGCCGTAGAGTAAACACATATTGCCAAAAAGATACCGCAAAGGATAAAATCGATTATTTGAAAGTTCACTGTTTTTTCGCCTTGATTTTTTCAACGGTTCCGTTTGCGCAAGTATAAACTGTTTTGGACTCGGAAAACACAAAAGCGGAATCCGTGGTTGTTTTCGCCATATAGGTTACTTTGCCGCCTATCATATTTACCTCAACGGTTTTATTGTTGTATAAGGTAACAAGCGAGCTGCCATCGGAATTCACCGAAATCACTTCTCCCTCGCACTCCTTGGAATAAAGCTTTTTAAGCCCTACATTATAGACATCCACAACATACTTACCGTTGTTATAAAGCGAATAGGTATTGATAATGTGACCGTTTCTATCACAAAACAATTGTTTATTTTCTACAGAAGGCAAATCCATCTCCTTCTTAACCTCGCACTTCGAGTTAAGGATACTGACCTTATTATTACACAAAACCGCTAAATCGTTGGTGTTGATAAAGTGTAACCCGCATAAAGAGGAGGATTGAAATTTTGTGTTGCCTCGTTGCTTTGCATTGCTGACACTGAAGGTAAACACATTCACCGTTTCCACTGCATTTTCCGTATCGAGAATGGCAAGGGCAAGAATATTACCGTTAGCACTGAGAGTGGATTGCACAATGTATCCCTCTCCTTTTTCCCAGCTCATCAGCTTTTTACCGGAAAAGCCGTAAACATTCACTTCTTCCTTATTGCCCGCGCTCTTTGTGGCAATCACACTTTCCCCGCTGTCGCAAATATCGGCATAGATGATTTTGTCATCATTAGGAAATGCGAGAACCTGACCGCTTTGGTTTAAAATGACCGCTTTGGTTGAGCCTTGGTCAAACAAAAGAATTCTGTCGCGCGAATATCTTGCAATCGGATTAGCCATGCTGTGCTTATAGCTGAGCACCGGGTCTGCCGAGGAGTTCAAAATAATCAAATCATTATCGGTCAAAATCACCTTATCGGAGGAAGAAAAATCAAAAAAGTCAAGCACTTTATCACTTGAAAAATGATAAGGGAAGCCGTTTCCGGAGCCGAAATCGGAAAATACGGCGCTCATATGCTCCTTCATTTTAGAAGGGGTTAAATAATTAATATTGAAAATCAAGAAAAGCAATACAAGCGCAAAAATAACAATCAAAAATATTCTGCCAAAAAAAGTAAATCTTTTTGTTTTTTTGGAGTGATTCATTTTGGTTTCAACGGATGGATTGACACGCTCAATCTTATCCATAATTTTCTTTTTGCGAATGCGCAATTTAAATTCTTTTTCAGCCTTCAATTTCTTCTCCGTAAAATACTTTATTTAAAAATAAACCTTTTGCAGCCAGTGTTTTTCCGGCTTTCTTACGATTGCCGCTTTGAATAATAAGTGGTATTTCATCGCTTTTAATCTTACCGCTTGCTACTTGGAGCAAGGTACCGGCGATGATGCGCACCATATTATATAGGAAACCGTCACCGCGAATGGTCATTTGTATCATATCGCCCTCGCGAGAAACACGGCAATCATAAACCGTGCGCACCGTGTCCTCGACATCCGAATGGGCGCTGCAAAAAGCAGCAAAATCATGGGTACCGATAAAGTGCTTGGCAGCCTCGTTTAACTCATCGGCATCAATCGGGTATCGGTAATGAAACGCATAGCGACTAAGAAAAGGATTTTCATATTTCCCGTTATAAATATAATAAATGTATTCTTTGCCTTTGCAAGCGTAGCGCGCATGAAACGCTTCATCGGTTTCTTGACAGGCATATGCTTTAATATCGGGTGGCAAGCGGTGATTGAGCGCACTGAGCAGGTGATATTCACCGGGGTAAAAGGGTGCTCGAAAGCTCACACAGTACATATTGGCGTGCACTCCGCTGTCGGTTCTGCTGCAGCCCTTGACATCGGGTCTTTTCCCAAAGAGATCCTCGAGCGCATTTTGCAAAACCTCTTGCACGGAAAGTGCATTTTTTTGCACCTGCCAGCCGTGGTAATGCGTTCCGTCATAACGAATTGTCAATAATAAATTGGGCATTTAATACCTACCGAATACTTTCATATAATTAAGCAAAATAAAGCCTGTAAAAAAGACTGCGGTGAGCAGTAAAGCCACATAATCTCCGGGCTTCGCTTTCATGGTTTTCAGCTTCGTTCTGCCCTCTCCGCCGTGATAGCACCTGCACTCCATCGCATTCGCCAGCTCGTAAGCCCTGCGAAAGGAGGAAATAAAGAGCGGAATCAAAATCGGAATCATCGCTTTAATTTTTTTAATGATATTGCCGCTTTCAAAATCGGCTCCTCTCGCCTTTTGCGCATTGATGATTTTGTTGATTTCATCAATCAAGGTCGGGATAAAGCGTAGCGCAATGCTCATCATCATCGCAATCGAGTGAACATCTACCTTTAAATATTGCAGCCACTTGAGCATATCCTCAATCGCAGCGGTCAGTGCGGTCGGTGTCGTAGTATAGGTTAAAAACGAAGTAATAATGACCAAAAGCACAATGCGAAAAGCTATAAACACCGCGGTTTGAATTGCTTCCACGCTCAAAGAGAATCTCCAAAACTTAAACAAAATCTCTTCGCCCGGCACGTAGATTAAGTTGAGCACAAAGGTGAAAATAATAATCGGAATAAGCGGCTTTGTGTTTTTCAAATAGGTTAAAAGCGGTATTTTTGAAAGAAAAATAATCGCAAGTGTGACCGCAAAAGCCAAAGCAATGCTCAAAACGGAATCACAAATGAAAATGCCGATAACAAGCAACAGCGTGATAATGATTTTAAAGCGCGGGTCTAATTTATGCAGTACGGAACCGGAGGGATAATACTGACCGAAGGAAATATCATGAATCACGGTTTGCCACCTCCCAAGAGGCTTTGTATTTGGCTGACCGCGGCATCGACAGTATACACCGGCTCAACATGGTACCCCTTTTTTTGCAGCGACAAAAAGATTTTTGTCACCTCCGGCACATTTAAACCCATTTCCAACAATTCATCTGCCCGCTCAAACACCTCTTCGGGTGTACCCTGCATCACAATCCGGCTGCGATACATCACGACAATTCTGTCTGCCATTTTGGCGACATCCTCCATGCTGTGGGAAACAAAAACAATGGTTGTACCCGATTGCTGCTTATAATTTTGAATGAGCTCAAACAGATTATTTCTCGCAGCAGGGTCAAGCCCCGCAGTCGGCTCATCCAACACCAGAATATCGGGCTCCATGGCTAAAATTCCTGCCAGGGCAATCTTTCGCTTTTGCCCGCCGGACAAATCGAAGGGCGAGCGCCCTAAATAGCGCTCTTCCAAGCCCATGTAAGCCAAGGAGCGGCGCACTCTTTTATCTATTTCTTTTTCATCGAGCCCCATATTTTTGGGACCGAAGGCAATGTCTTTATAAACCGTTTCCTCAAAGAGCTGATATTCGGGATATTGAAAGCAAAGCCCGATTTTAAAGCGAATATCTTTTAGCTTACTTTTGTCCTCCCAAATATCCTTTCCATCGAAAATCACACAACCGCTCCCCGCTTTTAATAAGCCGTTGAGGTGTTGAATAAGAGTGGATTTTCCCGAACCGGTATGCCCGATAATGGCAAGGGTTTCACCGCTGTATATCTTTAAACTGATATCATCTAACGCCAAATACTCAAACGGAGTTCCCTTGGCATAGGTATATGAAAGATTTTTAATCTCGAGTTTTTCCATTCTCTCCCAATAATTCCTCTAATTTTGTGACACATTCATCGTGCTGCAAAACGCACGCATTGATACCGAGCTTTTTCATTAATTCATAGCTTTGCGGCACATCTAACCCGTATTGTAAAATGCGCTCGTAATCGGCAAAGACCTCTTTGGGGGTACCGTCAAGAGCGATGATGCCTTTATCTAATAAAATCACGCGATTTGCATCTACCGCTTCATTCATAAAATGGGTGATGTAAATGATGGTAATGCCGTAATCCCGATTGAGCATTTTAGCAGCTTCCATCACCTCGGCACGCCCGATTGGGTCGAGCATGGCAGTGGATTCATCCATCACAATGCATTTTGGCTGCATGGCAATGATACCTGCAATTGCCACGCGCTGCTTTTGCCCGCCCGAAAGGTTGTGGGGAGCGCGCAGGCGATATTCATACATACCGACCGTTTTCAGTGCTTCATCGACCCTTGTTCTGATTTCCTGCGGCGGGATTCCGAGGTTTTCGGGGCCGAAAGCCACATCCTCTTCCACAATGCTTGCTACAATTTGGTTGTCGGGGTTTTGAAAAACCATACCGACCTGCTGCAGTAAATCCAACCTTCTCGCTTCTTCCGCCGTGCTGATGCCGCCAACCGTGACGGTACCCGCACTCGGCACAAGTAGGCCGTTAAGCAGCTTTGCAAAAGTGGATTTGCCCGAGCCGTTATGCCCGATGACGGCAACAAATTCCCCCTGCTCTATATGCAAGTTGATATTATCGATAGCGTTTTTCTTGGCATCCTGATAGCGATATGTTACATTTTCAAACGAAATAAAGCTCATTCTTTTCTCCATATAGCCGTTGCACCGCAAGGCAATACACCGCCCGTTTCACTGACCCGCAATCCGATTTCATCGCTTGAAACACTACCGCCAAGCCTTATCGCTACACTTTCGCGCAAAACATATTCCATCACAGCAGCGGATAGCCCCGTGGAATAGGAATTTAAAAACAAAGCTAAAGAATCTTTTGTTAAAATCTCGGTACAGGTCTTGCAAAAATCATAAATATTATCTTCCAAGCGCCAGATTTCTTTATTGGGACCTCTGCCGTAGGAGGGCGGGTCCATAATGATGATGTCATATGTATTGCCGCGCCTGATTTCGCGCTTAACAAACTTAAAGCAGTCATCCACAATCCAGCGCACCGGCTTATCATCTACCTTGGATAGCCTTGCATTCTCTTTTGCCCACTGCACCATACCCTTGGAGGCATCCACATGGCACACACTCGCGCCCGCCTTTAGGCATGCAATGGTGGCGCAGCCGGTGTAGCCGAATAAGTTTAAAACCTTCACCGGTCTGCCGGCACTTTTGATAATATCCGCCAGCGTATCCCAATTGACTGCCTGCTCCGGGAAAATACCGGTATGCTTAAAGCCCATTGTTTTCACACCGAAGCGCAAATCGCGATAATTCACACTCCATGCATCGGGGATTTTTTTGTAGACTTCCCAACTGCCGCCGCCGGTTTTGGAGCGAATGTACCTTGCATCCGCCTTTTTCCAAAGAGGATGCTTCTTTTCGCTGTGCCAAATCACCTGCGGGTCAGGTCTGATTAAAGTGATATTTCCCCAGCGCTCAAGCTTTTCGCCATCGCTGCAATCGATGAGCTCGTATTCTTTCCAATTATCGGCACATCTCATCAGGCAAGTCTTTCCTTTACTAAATCGGCAATTTCATTTGCCAAAGCCGTGATTTGCTCTAAATCCGTGCCCTCAAGCATCACTCTGAGCAAGGGCTCGGTTCCGGAAAGGCGTACTAAAACTCTGCC
>ONWY01000176.1 GCA_900321665.1 uncultured Eubacteriales bacterium | reverse complement strand
TAAATTACGTTTCGGAAAAACAAATAGAACATTTGTTGGATATGTGTAAAGAAGTCGGTAGACAGCTTAATGCTTTTATAGCAGTGGTAAATAAGACTTAAAAATTAGTAATAAAGATATAGTTTAGCTGTCAGCAGCCAACAGCCAACAGCTAACAGCCGACAGCCAACCGCCGACAGCCAACAGCCGACAGCCGACAGCCGACAGCCAAATGGAGACAATATGAAACGCTTAACACTCTTTGCCGGGCACTACGGCAGTGGAAAAACGAATATTGCGGTAAACTATGCGCTCAAACTGCAGCGAGAGGGCAAGCCGGTGAAGATTGCGGATTTAGATATTGTCAATCCGTATTTCAGAACCAAGGATTCCGCCGAAGAATTGCAGGCGGCAGGTATCGAGCTGATATCGCCCGCGTTTGCCAATTCCAATGTGGATTTACCGGCTTTACCGCAGGAATTATATTCCTTAGTGCAAAATCGCAATTTTTATGCTATAATGGATATCGGCGGCGATGAAAGGGGTGCTTTGGCGCTCGGCAGGTACCGCCCGTATATCTTGGAGGAGGGCAATTTCGAGATGGTCTTTGTTGCCAACTTCTTCCGCCCGTTGACAAGAACCGCCGAGGAGGCGCTCGAGGTTATGCGCGAGATTGAGGCGGCAGGCGGCATTGCCTTCACTGCGATTGTCAACAATTCCAACCTTGGGGAGGAGACCACCGCCGCGGACATTCGCTCCACTGCAGGTGAAGCAGAGAAGCTCTCCGCACTCAGCGGCTTGCCGCTGTTGTTTACAAGTGTTAGAGCAGATTTGGCGCAGGCATTTCCCGGCGAGGAAATCTTGCCGCTGAAGCTGCAAAAGAAGATAATAGACGGGTAGCGTGAAAGGAACTTTCACGCAATGAAATCTGCTATCGCAGATGAAATCGCTACGCGATGAAATATGCCTGCGGCATATGAAGTATTGGCTTCGCCAATATGAAGGGCGACACATTCGCGCTTGTTCCGCTGTCGCTCTAAGGCTCGCTTTAATACCCGCCGACCGCCGGCAGCCGGCAGCCAGCCGACTGAGGGGTAGACAGATTCGCTAAAAACATATATAATATAAAAATCAAATGTGAAAGGGGATTATTATGCCTAAAGTAACTTTTAATGAAGATTTGTGCAAGGGCTGCGGCTTGTGTGTCAATGCCTGCCCGAAACAAATCATAGAAATCAAAAAAGACATTATCAACAAAAAGGGTCATTCGCCCGCAGGGATTACCGACCAATCCAAGTGTATCGCCTGCGCATTTTGTGCAACCATGTGCCCCGATTGTGTGATTACGGTAGAGAAGTGAGGTGGCTAAAATGAGCGAAAAAGTTTTAATGAAAGGGAACGAAGCAATTGCGGAAGCTGCAATTAGAGCCGGTTGCCGCCACTACTTCGGTTACCCCATCACCCCGCAAACAGAGCTGGCAGCCTATATGGCAAAGAGAATGCCGAAAATCGGCGGTACTTTCCTGCAGGCGGAGAGCGAGATTGCGGCAATCAATATGGTTTATGGCGTTGCGAGCACCGGTCTGCGCGTAATGACCTCGTCCTCAAGCCCCGGTGTTTCGCTGAAGCAAGAGGGTATTTCCTACATCGCAGGTGCGGATTTGCCGGCGCTGATAGTCAATGTGCAGCGCGGCGGTCCCGGTCTCGGCGGTATTCAACCCTCGCAGTCCGACTATTTCCAGGCAACCAAGGGCGGCGGCCATGGCGATTATCACTTAATCGTGCTTGCGCCGGCTTCCGTGCAGGAAATGGCGGATTTGACCGCGAAGTGCTTCGAGCTTGCCGATAAATACCGCATGCCCTCCATGCTGCTGGCAGACGGCACCATGGGGCAGATGATGGAGCCTGTGCTCCTGCCCGAGGAGAGCAATGTGACAGTCGAGAAGCCTTGGGCGCTGACCGGCACCAAGATGCAAAGAGAGCACAATATTGTCAATTCTCTCTACCTCAAGCCCGAGGAGTTGGAAAAGACCAATTTTGACCGCTACGAAAAATACAAGCTCATTGAAGAAAATGAGGTTATGTATGAAGAGTATATGATGGAGGATGCCGAGGTTTGCGTTGTCGCCTTCGGTATCGCTGCGAGAGTTTCCAAAAATGCTGTTGTGGAAGCGAGAAAGCAGGGCATCAAGGCAGGCTTGCTCCGCCCGATTACCCTCTGGCCCTTCCCGACAAAGGCGGTCAAGCAGGCGGCAGAGCACTGCAAAGGCTTTGTCAGTGTCGAGCTCTCGATGGGGCAGATGATTGAGGATATCAAGCTTGCGAGCGATTGCGTGCGCCCGGTAGAGCTGTGCAACCGCGCCGGCGGCATGATTCCTTCGCCCGAGCAGGTGCTCGCATCTATCAAAAATATAGCAGGAGGTAATGAATAATGGTAGTTTTTGAAAAACCGCACGCTTTGTGCGATGTGCCGCTGCATTATTGCCCCGGCTGTACCCATGGTATTGTTCACCGCCTTGTTGCCCAAGCGATTGATGAGCTTGGTATTGAGGGCAAGGCAATCGGCGTTGCGCCTGTCGGCTGCGCTGTTATGGCTTATGATTATTTTGCTTGCGATATGGTTGAGGCGGCACACGGCAGAGCCCCGGCGGTTGCAACCGGTATCAAAAGGGCGCTGCCCGAAAACATTGTTTTCACCTACCAGGGCGATGGTGACCTCGCTTCTATCGGTATGGCGGAGACTGTTCACGCAGCCACCAGAAATGAAAACATCACAATTATCTTTATCAATAACGCGATTTACGGCATGACCGGCGGTCAAATGGCGCCGACCTCTTTGCCCGGGCAGGTGACCCAAACCTCTCCCTATGGTAGAGATGTGGCAACCGCAGGCTTCCCGATTAAGGTCAGCGAGCTACTCGCGGCATTAGATGGCCCCGCCTACATTCAGCGCGTGGCTGTGAACAATGTGAAAAATGTCAAGCAAGCGCAAAAAGCAATCAAAAAAGCGTTTGAAAACCAGATTGAGGGCAAGGGCTTCTCTCTTATCGAGGTCGTTTCCTCCTGCCCGACCAATTGGGGCATGACCCCGCAGCAGGCGCTCGATTGGGTGGAGGATAATATGATTCCTTACTACCCCTTGGGTGTTTATAAAGACAAAACAAGCGAGGAGGGCGAGAAATAATGACAAGTAAAATTTTAATCGCCGGCTTCGGCGGCCAGGGTATCCTCTTTGCAGGTAAGGTGCTCGCGTACAAAGGCTTGGTTGAGGGCAAGCAGCTCAGCTGGCTTCCGTCTTACGGCCCCGAGATGCGCGGCGGCACGGCAAACTGCAATGTCATTATCAGCGATGAGCCTGTCGGCTCCCCGATTGTGGATAACCCGAATGTACTTATCGTGATGAATCTGCCTTCTTTGGATAAATACGAGAATGCAGCCGAGAAGGGTGCCAAGATTTTTGTTGATTCCACCCTTATCAGCCGCAAGGTGGAGAGGGAAGATGTGGATGTTTACTATATCCCCGCCACCAAGATGGCGCAGGATGCCGGTATTCCCACCCTTGCCAATATGATTATGCTTGGCAAGGTGATAAAGGAAACCGGAGTGGTGAGCTTCGAGGGCATGGAGGACGCGCTCAAAAAGGTTGTCTCC
>ONWY01000084.1 GCA_900321665.1 uncultured Eubacteriales bacterium | reverse complement strand
TTAAGAGGTGGCAAGGCAAAGCCTTGCATTGTATAACTACCCCTCCGCCGACTTTGTCGCCCGCCTCCTCCGGCAATGGGAGGCATGAAACGGTTAAAAGCTTAATTCCCGCACCTGTTCCGCCGCGCTCTATTTTGTAGGGGAGGGTCTCCGCGCCCTCCCGATAACCTTCATGCGTCGCCGTGTGTGATTGAAAAATTTTGCGGTGTTCCTTGTGCTCTAAATGAATCTGCCCCGAGTTTCCTTTTGGAAACTCGGGGGAATATTTTTTCGGTTTCTTGTGCGCAACGATTTATAAAAAAACGGTGCAATATTCGCACCGTTTTTTCACTGTCTCTTTTTTCTTTATACCAAATATTTTTTTACAATCGGAATGCGATTAAGCAGCGCGCTGATACCGAAAGAAATCACTGCCACAATGATTGTCAGTAGCGGAATACTGAAAAGCGTATGAAAGCGCAGCGCATGCAAATTTAAAAATCTTTCAAGCAGCAAGATGACTAAAAAATGCACCAAATATGCACCAAAGGAGATATCCGCCAAGTATGCCAATGCGCTTTGCACTTTTTTCGGCAATCGTTTTGCCGAAAAAAGCTGCTTGGCAAGCACGAAAATGCCGATTGCCTGAAGGCAAATACCAAGAGCATTATTGGCAAGAAACATAGCGACAGGCTTTTTCAAATACATGGAAGCTGCCGCGCCCCCCGCTGCAGTGAACAAAAAGCCGACAATTCCACCGATATAAATGAACCTGCGCTGTTTCTTTGTGATAGAATGCGAGCTTAAATAATACCCAAAAACAAAATAGAAAGTATTTGCCGGCATATATTGTATGCCCGCCTGCCTTATGAGCCCGAATAAAAACTTTGCTTTGGTTTCCGAAAAAGGGGAAAGCAAAACAACCGCGCCGTTAAACACTATGCTTATCACAAACATAAGTATTAGGAAATACCTGAGAGTGGCTTCATCTTCCACCACTTTTTTGAGCACGGGAACAAACAAATACAACCCCACGATGGCAAATAAAAACCACATATGGTCCGGCCCTTGAATAAACTCGATAACAGAGCCTTTCAGACTTCTGTGTTTATAAAACTCCCAAAGCGCATAAACGGCAGACCAAAACACAAAACAGGTAATGATTCTAAGTATTTTTTTGCCATACAGTTTTTTCAGCGTATACTCGCGGCTTAAGAGCAGCGCGCCGCTTAGCATAAAAAAGACAGGCACTGCCCAACTTGCCGCCGCATCGGCAAGGTTTAGCACATTCCATGCGCGCGTTGTCGGCGCAACGGCTGAAAACTTGTAGCCTACGATATGTATTACCATAACTGCAACAGCAGCCAATACCCGCAGCACATCATAGTAAAGCACTCTGCCGGTATTGATTGGCGGCGCTTGTAATTCGCTCTCTTTATGGATTGTCATATACTCTCCCCGTTAATACTTCTTTCTCTTTTTTAATGCAAATCGGTATTATAAATCATCACTCTTTTGCATTTTCCGCTCTCACCTATGCCGCATCTGATTCTTGCGAGGCATTATCTTTACTTGTCAACCCGCGAGAAATCTCCCTGTTTTGGCAAAACACACAGCAAGCAGCCGGAAAGGAAAACATTGCAAAAACTTTTTCTTTTTTATCACCGTTTTTATTATAATGGATAAGTATTAAAATAGCAATAAAAAAAGAAAAGAGATTGATTTCACAGCCTCTTTTCTCTGCATCATTGGTGCATGGCACCAACATCACTTATATTTGCTTACTGACTTTCATTTGTTGTGTGTGATTAAAATAGAATCATGCGTTGTCCCCTGTGTTTTGTGTTTTTTCGCCGGTTTTACATTTTGTCTTGATTTAAAATAAAAACAGTAGTATCTTTAATAGTGTAAAAGAGCGATATAAAGCGAAGATAGATTCCACGTGTTCGGCGAATGAAGGTAAAAAGGAAAACGCATTATGAAAAAAACCGGTTTTATTATCATTATTATTGTAGTTGTGTGCGGTTTATCCGTGTTTGGAATATACCATTTTGCAAACCTATTCCGAGAAGACACTTCCGAATACACTCTTTTGCAAACATCTGTTTCACCGGATGGTGCATATAAATTAAATGCCTATAGAACCGAACCGGGCGCTACTACAGATTTTAGCATTAAAGTATTTCTTGAGAGTGGGAAAAAGGAAAAAAGGATTTATGATGCCTATCACGAGAAATCGGTTGATATCAGTTGGCTCGATAATGAGCGGGTTTGTATCAACGGGAAAACACTCAATCTCGCTAAAAACGAAACATATGATTGGCGAAAGGATTATTAAAATCGGTATAAGCGAAATTAGTCCATTAGTGTGACATTTTCTCTTACCCTGCGGTTTGTGCAAGGTGTCAACACATTGTGCACCGGCAAAATGCGACTTGAAAATACGGCTTAATTATAATATAATATATACATTATATTACTAACGAGGTGAAAACATGGAAGAACAAACCAAAAAACCTGCCAAGACCTGGCAAATTGTTTCCGGTGTGTTGGCTATCGCGATTGTTGTGATGACATGCCTGTATTTTTTTGCGCCGCTTTCTAAGCAGGCGGCGGAACCGCAGACCACGGCAGCGCAATCTGCAGACAAAGAGACAGATGCGGATGCCCTTTCGTTATGGACACAAAGCGCACCGCTCAAAAAAGAGCTTGTGGAGTATATGAAAGCGATTACTACCGAGGGCTCGAAAGACTTTATCCCGGTCGAAAACCGCATTGCTGTTTTTGATATGGACGGTACCCTGTGCTGTGAAACAGACCCCGGTTATTTTGACCACAAGCTGCTTTACCACAGAGTGATGGAAGACCCCGGTTATAAAGACAAGGCGAGTGAAGCCGAAAAGGAAACGGCAGCGATTATCAAAACCTACTTTGAGAGCGGCGAGTACCCGGAGGGCTTGGATATCAAGCACGGCACGGCAGTTGCCACCGCCTTCAAGGGCATGACAATCGGCGAGTTTGATAAATATGTCAAGGATTACCGCAATCAGCCGATGGAAGGCTACAACAATATGACAAACGGGGAAGCCTTCTACAGACCGATGCTGCAGGTGATTGATTTCCTGCAGGCAAATGATTTTAAAGTTTACATTGTCAGCGGCACCGACCGCCTGATTACCCGCGGCTTGGCAGAGGGTACAGTGAATATCCCGCTGAGCCAAATGATTGGCTCCGATGAAAGCCTGGTTGCCAGCAATCAGGGCAAAGAGGACAGCTTGGATTACACCTATTCCAAAGAGGATGAGGTTATCACCGGCGGCGAGTTTTTAATCAAAAACTTAAAGATGAATAAGGTGGCTGTTATCCAGCAGGAAATCGGTGTGCAGCCGGTGCTCTCCTTCGGCAACAGCTCGGGTGATGCGGCTATGGCAAACTTTGTGCTGGATGAAAATCCGTATAAGAGCGCGGCATTTATGCTTTGCTGTGATGATACCGAGCGTGAAAACGGCAACCCCGAAAAGGCGGAAAAAATGCGCAAAACCTGTGAAGAAAACGGCTACACAGCCATTTCCATGAAAAACGATTGGACCACGATTTACGGGGAAAATGTAACCAAAAAATAAACATTGTTGAAAAGCGGCAGGCGACGATTGAAGCGCCTGCCGCTTATTTTTTTATTGACATCAAATTCTGTTATATGGTAATATATTAAAACATTATTGCTCAAAAACAGAATAGTTATTGCGAGGAGAAAATATGGCAGGGTTAGAACAGAAACTGTTGGAAATCGTACAAAACATTAATGCGTATTTGTCCGATTACATATTGATTGTGATGTTAATCGGCATCGGCTTGCTGTTTACGATTAAAACGCGCTTTGTGCAGGTGCGGTGCTTCGGCGAGGGGATGCGCAATGTGTTTGGCGGTATCTTTAAAAAGGATGAGAGCAAAAACGGTATCAGCTCGTTTCAGGCGCTGGCAACCGCGATTGCGGCGCAAGTCGGCACCGGCAACATTGTCGGCGCGTGCGGCGCAATTTTAATCGGCGGCCCCGGCACCATTCTTTGGATGTGGATTATTGCCTTTTTCGGCATGGCGACCATTTATGCCGAGGCGGTTTTGGCACAAAAGACAAGAATTGTCGGGGAAGACGGTGAAATCAAGGGCGGCCCGGTGTATTACATTCGCACCGCATTTAAAGGCAAGTTCGGCAAGGTATTAGCTGGTATTTTTGCCGTTATGGCGGTGCTCGCGCTCGGCTTCTTCGGCGCGATGGTGCAATCGAACTCCATCGGCTCCACCTGCGAAAAGGCGTTTGGTATCCCCTCTTGGATTATCGGTATTGTTGTTGCTGCCGTGGCGGCATTCATCATGATAGGCGGTGTCAAAAGAATCGCGCATGTAACCGAAAAGCTGGTACCGATTATGGCAATTCTTTACATTGTTGGTTGCCTGGTGGTGCTTGTGGTCAGGATTAAATATGTACCGCAGACCTTCGGCATGATTTTTAAATATGCGTTTACCCCGCAGGCGGTGATTGGCGGCAGTGTCGGCTATGCGCTGAAAACGGCGATTTCACAGGGCGCAAAGCGCGGCTTGTTTTCCAATGAAGCCGGTATGGGCTCAACACCCCATGCCCACGCTTTGGCAGATGCCAAAACACCGCACGAGCAGGGCACCGCGGCAATGATTGGCGTGTTTATCGATACCTTTGTGGTATTGACCATGACCGCGCTCGTTGTTATCTCCGTTTTCTATGCCGGCGACGGTGTGCTATTGCACGGCGCCGTGGAGGGGATAGATAAAACGAATATGGCGCAGCTCGCCTTCTCCAAGGTCTTTGGCGATACCGGCGGCAGTATCTATATTGCTATTTGTCTGCTGTTTTTTGCCTTTTCAACCATTATCGGTTGGAATTTGTTTGGCAAAATCAATTTCCAATACCTCTTTGGCAAAAAGGCAGTGATTGTGTACTCCATCATTTCCATCGGCTTTATCTTCTTGGGCTCCGTGCTTTCCAACGACCTTGTTTGGGAGCTGACGGATATGTTCAATAACCTGATGGTCATTCCCAATGTTATCGCTCTTACGGCGCTCAGCGGCTTGGTGGTAGCACATTATAAAAAGCATAAAAAGTAGGATAAAAATCAAATTTAACACCCTCTCTCGAAAAGAAATAAGAGAGGGTGTTTTTTATATTGACTAATTTCGGCTTTGTGTTAAAATGGTGATAGAATATAACGCGGAGGAAAGCCATGAAACAGAGAATGAAAGCATTTTTGAGTGTTATCCTTGCAGTGGTTCTGGCGGCAGCGTTTTGCACCGGCAGCAGTGCGCAGGCGGCAGACAGCGCCGGCAAGGAAGGCGCGCTCACCGGCGCGGATTGGATGCGCGGCATTGCGGACGATGCGCCGCTTTACACCATCAACATTCCCGGCACGCATGACAGCGCGATGGCGCACTGCTTAAACGGAACGGGAAATTATGTGCGCATGTTCGGCATCCCGATTGTGAACTCCGCGGAGTATGCCTGTACCCAAGAGCTGACCATTCCCGCGCAATTAGAGGCGGGCATTCGTTTTTTTGACTTGCGGTTTTCGCCGAAGGCGGGCTACCTGCGCCTGTGCCATGGGGATTTGGAGGATGTGGAAGCGGTCAACGAGGCACTGTTTTATGTCAATATGCTTCACCCGGCATTGGTGCTTGCCGACTTGCTCGGCGCGCCCTTAGTGGATTTGGATACCGAGTTTTATGCCTATGAGGACGCAGCGTGCACGGTTGAATCCACCTTTGACACCGCACTTGCGCAGATGAAAGCCTTTTTAGAGGCGCATCCGAGTGAAATGCTAATACTCAAGCTCAAAAGAGAAAACGGCGAACAAGAAGCGTATTTAAAGCTGCTGCAGCCGCAAATCGAGCGCTTAAAAGCGGAGGTAAACCCTGCGACCGGTAAGCCGTATTTATACACGCAGGGAGAAAGCGGTATGTATACCGAGATGCCGACCCTCGGCACGGTCAGAGGGCAACTCGTGCTCCTTTGCCCCGATGCGGAAGCGCTCGGCTGTGGCGACAACCTGGAAATGTACAACGGCACCGGCATGGAGCAATACATGGGGATGTATTTCAATTTCCACAACCATTGGGATGTTGAGGCGCAGCAAAAGGCGGAAGAGGTACGCGCCTACATATAAGCCAAAAAAAAAAAAAAAAAAAAGGGCGAATCGGTGCAATACGGCTCGGTGCTGCACACCTCCTCAAATGTGGTGATGAAGGATAGCCCTGCCGCGATTGAGCGCGAAGTGGGCGCATGGCTATACAAGGAAGGCACTTTGCAAAAAGGGCATTTTTACGGTTGGTTCCTTTCGGACTTTATGACTGCCGAAAAAAGCGCAGCCATTTGGCAGACCAAT
>ONWY01000141.1 GCA_900321665.1 uncultured Eubacteriales bacterium | reverse complement strand
TTTTGATTGTACTTAATAATATCATAGTCCCCTGTTAAATCATCTTTGAGTGAAAGGGCAATCTTTTTTTCTTTTTCACTCAAAGATGTATTGATACTCTCCTTTGAAACCTCTTTTAGCACATAATCATTTGCCGGTACACTTATCACATCCTTATCGCTGCCGGAGAGTGTTTGATTGACATCATAAAGATACAGTTTAAACACATAATCTCGGTTTAATTCTTTTAAGATAGTTTCTTTTTGTGCTTCGGTGGAGAAATAATAGATGTTTTCAAAAGTATACTGCTGACCTGCATACAAGACGGAATAGAAATCGTATGCCGTACTATCGCTCCCTATTTTATCTAAATCACCTAAACCGACATATGCGTTTGTATCTTCATTTGTATTACACAGCAAAATAATGTCTTTCCCCGAGCTGTTTTCAACTTTTATTTCCTGCAAAAGATAATGCTCGCCAAAATGAGGATTGTTTTGCTCTGTGTCGGTCTTTTCGGAAATGATTATCTCAATATCCGTAAGCGAGCTCACCTTTTTCAGATGAGCGGTTTTGAATACCGTATAAAGTGTGCCGCCAAGCAGCAAAGCGCCAATCACGCAAGCGACTACAATAATGATTTTTTTATTTTTATGCATCATCAGCCTCCTTGTTACATGCGCTCGATTTCTTTGCGGATGAAATTGAGCGTTTTCTTTTTATCCTTCACCCAATCGGGCGCGATTAAAATGCGCTTGTCGCCGTCGCCTGTCAAGCGGTGCACAACAATTTTTTCGGGCAAAGAAGAAATCGCTTTTGCCACTAATGCGGCATAGCTCTCGCGGCTCATTAAGGAAAACGCGCCGGCGGCATAATCATCGGCAATAGGGGTGCCCTCCAAAATATTAAGCATGTGGAATTTCACACCGCTTGTACCGCTTTGTGCCGCAAAGCGCACAGAAGCGAGCATCTCCGCCTCGCTCTCACCCGGCAAGCCGAAAATCAAGTGCGTTACCACATGTATCTTTCGTTTGCGCAGCTCCTGCACCGCTCTAATATAGCAATCATTTGTAAAGCAGCGGTTAATATATCCTGCGCTGTTTTCATTTGCCGTTTGCAAACCGAGCTCCACAAAAACAGGCTTGATTTGATTGATTTCTTCGAGCAGTGCCAGCACCTCCGGCGGCAGGCAATCCGGGCGCGTGGCAACATCGAGCGCAACGATTTCCGCCGATTGTATTGCCGCCATATACAACCGCCTTAATGTTTCCACAGGCGCATATGTATTGGAATATGCTTGAAAGTATGCCATATATTTTTCGGCACCCTTCCCTTTTACAAGGCTTTTTGCCGCCTGCAACTGTTTATGAATATCTTCGCCGGATACCGCAAAGCGGCCGCTTCCGCCTGAGCAGAAAATGCAGCCGCCTGTGGATAGCGAGCCGTCACGGTTCGGGCAGGTGAAGCCCGCATCGAGCGAAAGCTTATACACCTTGCAACCGAACCGATTGCGGCAATATTCGTTAAAAGATAAGTAATGCATCAGATTTTTCGGTTGGAAATAACAAACTCTTGAATATAGGTTCTGCCGCCCTTGAGCTTATACTGCGGGCGCACATGCGCCATACCGGGCATATCGCCGCCGACACCGCACATGCTGTAATCAATATTGACCGTGATATCCTCTTCATACGCAAGCTCGTGCAGGTGGTTTGCCTTATGAAGCGCCTCTTGCGTGTAATTCCAGGCGGAGAAGCCGATTTCCTTATCGTTACCGGCAGAGAAAACAATCTTCTTATGCGCCTCGTTGCTGAAGCTGACATAATCGCAATCCTCGCGGTTGCCGTTTTCCTGCGGTCTCATATACCTGTGCTCAATCTCGCGCACCTTCATGTTGTACTTGGAAACGCGCGAGCCTGTCTTTCTGTCGAGATAGCACTCGGCAGGGCCTCTGCCAAGCCACTCCACATTGTTAAATGCGCCGTTGAGCTTTGTGGTCATACCGATTCTCAGCGCGTTGGCAACCGGCTTAAAGACATGCCTGACAAAGATATCGCCCTTGGCATTGATCACATAGATAATTTTACCGTTGCCTAAGCCGTTGCTGATATAGCTCTCGATTTTCAGCACATTCTTCTCCTGCTTGACCTTAAAGGACTTAAAGTAGGTGTGCTTTGTCGCATTCTTCCAGCGCGCCATCGGCAACACCTCGCGCATCGGTCTTGCAAAGTTAAAGTAGGTATAGTCATTATCGGTCAAAGCTCTGAAATAATTCGGCTTGAGCGGTGCTTTTAAGACTTCCTCGCCGTTGTAGGCAATGTAGGAAAGCTTTTTATTGATAAATCTAATCTCAAACCCGTCGCCGGAAATATCAAGATTATTCTTATCCTTAAATCTCAGGCTGACATCGCCATCAACCTTTTGGAGCTTGCGCGGCGCCTTGTGGTAGATGCGAATTTGACCGAAATTCAAAATATAATCCTTATCCGCCCAAACGGTGTCCTCCTTCAAGCACTGGTAGAGGTTAAAGGTTAGCGAGCAGTCCTCGTCAATTTGGGGCACCGGAACGGTGATTTCGGAATAGGTTTTGGGCGCTGCTTCAATTTCCACATCGCCATCCAAAATCACTTCGCCGTTTTTCTCCCAAGTGAAGAAGAAATCAAACTCCTTTAAATTGGTGAAGGAATATTTATTAAATACCTCGAAAACACCCTTTGCGGCATCCTTTTCCTCGAGCGAAAATTGACCGTAAACATGCTTTACCTCGTAATAGGAGGGGTGCGGCTTTCTGTCGGCACCGATAATGCCGTTGGCGCAGAAATACGCATCGGTTCTGCCTTCATCAAAATCGCCGCCGTAGAGCCACTTGTCGCCCTCCTCATCCTTGACATGGATGGCTTGGTCGACAAAGTCCCAAATATAGCCGCCGCACATATTCTCGTATTTTTCAAAATCAGCCATGTAATCCTTGAAATTGCCCAAGCTGTTTTCCATCGCGTGCGCATACTCGCAAAGAATCACCGGATGGTCCTTGTAAACATGGGCGGGAATCGGCTTATTATCGGCTGCAAGCGCATTTGCCACATTGTCAAACAAGGTGGGCTTGACCTCTTTTTGCTCGCCCATCAGCTTCATCAGCGGTGCTTCGGGATACATACGGCTGACAAAATCACTCTTGGTAAAATCAAAATCGCCTTCGTAGTGAATCTTTCTGGTATCATCCAGCTCAAGTGCCGCTTCGCGCATTTTGCTGAAGTTGCTGCCATCGCCCGCTTCATTGCCGAGGCTCCAGATGAAAATACAGGGGTAGTTTCTGTCTCTGAGTACCATTCTGCGCATTCTGTCCACAACCTGGTCTGTCCACACCGGGTTATCACCGGGGCAATTCTTGCGGCGCACACCGTGGGTTTCCACATCGCACTCATCCATCACATACAGACCGTATTCATTGCACATCTCATAAAACTCGGGGCTGTTGGGATAGTGGCTGGTGCGGATGGAGTTACAGTTGGCGCGCTTGATTAAGCTTAAATCCTGCACAAAGCGCTCCTTCGGGCAAGCCCAGGCATAATCGGGGTCAAACTCATGGCGGTTGACACCCTTCACCATAATCTCCTGCCCGTTAAAGAACAGCTTGTTGCCGCGAATTTCCACCTTTTTGAAGCCGACCACAAAGGTTTTGGCGCAAAGCACCTCTTCTCCCTTTGAAAGGAGCATCACCAAGGTGTATGTATTCGGATATTCCGCGCTCCACAGCTTCGGATTTTTCACATCGGTTTTGAAGCTGAGCTTTTGCTCCGCTTCCTCGGAAAGCGCTGCCTTGCCGAGCGCAATTTGGTCTCTGCCGTCGAGCAGGTAGGCACTTGCACTGCAGCCGCTAAGCGCTTGTAAATTTTTCACATAAAGGTCAATAGAAGTATGCGCAAGGGTAAAATCATCACCATCAAAATCGGTTCTGAAATAGAAATCGCGCAGCATCAGCTTCGGCTCGGCATACAAATACACATCGCGGTAAATACCCGATAAGAACCACATATCCTGGTCCTCGAGATAGGAGCCGTCGGAATAGCGGTAGACCTCGGCAGTAATAGTATTCTCTCCAACTTTTACATACTTAGTAAGATTAAATTCCGCACCGTTCATCGAGCCCTGCGAGTAGCCGACCTCTTCACCGTTGACATAGAGCTTGAAGGCGCTCTTAACGGCGGTAAAGTAAACATAAATCTCTCTGCCTTCCCACGCAGCGGGGATTTCAAAGCTGCGCTTGTAAATGCCCACTTCGTTGCGGCTGTGGTCAATTTTGGGAATTTCGCTTTGCTTGGTG
>ONWY01000053.1 GCA_900321665.1 uncultured Eubacteriales bacterium | reverse complement strand
TTTTATACAATATTAAAAATATTAGCAGTGAAAAATAGAATCAAAAAAAGAAAAGCTAATTTTAATAGGGTAGAAAATATAATTAAAGGAAAAATAAATGTTGAATTTAATGAAGATTTTTTAAAAACGCAATTATTATCCTCACAAGCAACATCGCTACCGATATTTTGAACAGAAATTTTTCGCTCGGCTTTTCCCAAAATACCATGCAGATAAAGGACGAGGTTTTGGCGGCACTTAAAAAGAAATTCAAGCCCGAATTTTTAAACCGATTGGATGATATTATTATCTTTAACAAGCTCGGCACGGAGCAAATGAAGGAGATTGCGCGGCAACAAACAGAGGCTTTTTTGCGCAACGCGGAGCACAAGCTCGGCTGCCGCTTGGAGGCTGACGAGAGTGTTGTCGATTTGGTTTGCGAGCACGCGATGAGAGAAAATGCGGGCGCGAG
The DNA here is from genome assembly GCA_900321665.1 of uncultured Eubacteriales bacterium. Classification (GTDB taxonomy): domain Bacteria; phylum Bacillota; class Clostridia; order Oscillospirales; family Acutalibacteraceae; genus RUG714. The sequence goes on along the minus strand of ONWY01000053.1, from coordinate 13,851 downwards.
ACCGGTGCGCCGCGCCATCAGCGCTCTTTTAGAGGATAAAATATCGGATTTAATTTTGGAGGGAAAGCTGCAAAGAAACGAAAAATATCGGATAATTTGTGAAAATAATATAATAAAAGTACTTGACAGTGAAAAACTTTTGTTATAATATTATATCTATGAAGAAGTTTTTATCGCTATTATTAGTAAGCTTATTGCTGATTCCCTTCGGAACAGCTGCCCTTGCGCTGCATGCAGGTGCTGCGGATACTCTCAAGGTTGAGCAAAGCTCAAATACCGCCTTTGCCGAGGATTCGGCTGAGAGTGCCGACGGTGCTACCATTACCGGCAAGGTAGAAGTGCCCTTCAGCTTTAATAACGACGGCAAGGCTGTTTTAAAGCAGGGCGGTAACCCCGTGAAAATTGTAAATATTGCGGCAGACGGCACCTATTTGTTTGACCCGATTGTGGAGGGTACCTATGATTTGGTAGTTTCCATTCCCGGTTGGACCGAGTTTACGGTGACCAATGTTGAGGTTTCCGAAAATGAAGATGTCGAGATTTACGACAATCTTGTTTTCGCCGGCGATGTCGATAACAGCGGTGTGATTGATATTCAAGATGTTGCAACCGCTTTGACCAGCCTTGGCAACAATGTCAGCACGGCGAACATCAGCTCCGATGTGGACCACGATAAAAATGTGAATATCGGCGATATTTCCATTATTTTGGCTGCAGACAGCTATGGTCAAACGGCATACACCACCGCGTATTTCCACAACGGTTGGACCCATCCGTATTGATTTGATAGTGCGATGATTTAACATCCCGAGCCTGTCGGCTCGGGATTTTTTGCGCCTGTGCGCGCTTGGGGAGAGTATCATGCAAAACAGCATGCACCCTTTTGCGCCTTTTGTCATAGTATGAAATGAAAATGATGAAAGGGGGAAACGAGAATGTGCTGTGGTAACTCCAACAATAACTCCATCTGCTGGATTATTCTCATCGTAATCGTTTTACTTGCTATCGGCAATGGTTTTGACGACTAATTATTTTTGCAGAATAGTTTCTTGAATATCTCTGCGCTTTCCGCTATAATGGGAGGCGCAGAGATTTTTTTGATTAAGAGGAACGCTATGGAACAAAATTGGATAGATATTGCACTAAAAGTAAATGTGAAGGATGCCGAGCAGGCAGAGCTTATCATCGGCGAAAGCACGCAGTACGGCATCTATGTGGAGGATTACAGCCGCTTAGAGCAGGAAACGATGGAAATTGCCCACATTGATTTGATTGATGCGGCGCTTTTGGCGAAGGACAGAGAGTGTGTAGTCATTCACCTTTACATCGCCGAGAACGAAAACCCCGAGGAGAGCTTGGCGGAAGTCAGCGCAAAGCTTAAAGGCGCCGGGATTGCGTTTGAGTGCAGCACGGCAGCCATTCAACAAGAGGATTGGGCAAATAATTGGAAGCAGTATTTTCACCCGCTGAAAATCGGAAAAAAGATGCTCATTTGCCCGAGCTGGGAAACGGTAGAGGACAACGAGGACAGAGCGGTGCTGTATTTAGAGCCCGGCATGGCATTCGGCACCGGCAGCCATGCTACCACCTGCCTTTGTATGGAGGTGATGGAAAATTACATCACGCCCGATACCACTCTGCTGGATGTCGGCAGCGGCAGCGGCATTCTCGCGCTGAGTGCAATGCTCTTGGGTGCGCGCGCAGCGGTGGGAGTCGATATCGATGAAAAGGCAGTCAAAACCGCGAAGGAGAATGCGGCGCGCAACGGCTTCGGCGCGGATAAGATTCGCTTTTTGCAGGGTGACCTGACCGAAAAGGTCAGCGGCAGCTACAATTTGATAACGGCAAACATTGTGGCGGATGTGATTGTGGTGTTATGCGAGGATATTACCTCGTTTATGAGCGAAGGCGGTCTGCTGATTGTCAGCGGGATTATTGAGGCGAGCGAAGCACAGGTGAAGGCGGCGTTTGCCAAAAACGGCTTGCGGATTTTAGAGCGCTATCACAAGCAGGGCTGGCTCTCTTTTGTGCTGGAAAAAGCCGTGTAAAAAGCGTAAAACAAAAATACTTTACAGGCAAAAAACAGCTGCTTTTGCGGCTGTTTTTTTCTGCGCCGGCTTTTGAAAAATTTAACCGTTTTGTAATTTAATCGACCGAAAACGAGGAAAATCACGCTAAAAAATCCCCGAAACGGTGCGGATTTCAAAATTTTGTAATAAATTTGTTATTGACTTTTTTAATATGTTTTAGTATAATATCACACTGTAAAGAAAAATGGCTTTACAGCTATGGAGGGGATTTAAAATGGCAAAAAATCTTGACATTACCGTGTATCTTGATTTTTACGGTGAGATGCTTACCGAGAAGCAAAGAGAATATCTTGATTACTATTATAATGATGATCTGTCCCTTTCCGAAATTGCCAACAATATCCCTTACGGTGAAAAAGGCAGATCTCGCCAAGCAGTGCGCGATGTTATCAAGCGTGCGGAAGCTCAGCTGATTGAAATGGAAGAAAAGCTGGGGCTTGTGAAGCGCTTTGTAAGCGTGCAAGAAGGGCTGAATGAAATTATCGAGTGTGCCGAGGTTATCAACAAAACCAATTTGAATTTCGGGCTTTCGCGCGAAATTAACGATGCCGTTATCAGAATTAAGGCAATTGCAGGCACACTGGCAGACTAATATTAAGGAGTTATCATGGCATTTGAAGGTTTAAGTGAAAAGCTGTCGGCGGCGTTTAAAAAGCTGCGCTCGAAGGGCAAGCTGACCGAGTCCGATGTGAAAGCTGCCATGAGAGAGGTCCGCTTGGCTTTGCTGGAAGCGGATGTAAACTACAAGGTCGCCAAGGATTTTACCAACAAGGTCACCGAGCGCGCGATTGGTCAGGATGTTATGGAAAGCCTGACGCCGGCGCAGATGGTGATTAAAATTGTAGATGAAGAGCTGTGCGATTTGATGGGCGGCACCGAAACCCGCTTGGCAACCTCTTCCAGACTGCCTACCATTATTATGATGTGCGGCTTGCAGGGCTCCGGTAAAACCACCCACTCCGGCAAGCTTGCGCTGATGTTAAAAAATCAAGGGCACAGGCCCTTGCTCGTTGCGTGCGACGTATACAGACCGGCGGCGATTAAGCAGCTGCAGGTGGTCGGCGAAAAAATCGGTGTTCCGGTTTTTGAAAAAGGACAGGGCGACCCGGTAGAAATTGCGCTTGAAGCAGTGAAGTATGCGCGCGACTACGGCTATGACTACATGTTTTTGGATACCGCAGGTCGCTTGCATATCGACGAAGTGCTGATGGATGAGCTGCGCAACATTAAAGCGCAGGTGCACCCGCACGAAATCCTGCTGGTGGTCGATGCCATGACCGGTCAGGACGCGGTCAATGTTGCCGCTTCCTTCGATGAAGCGCTGGGGATTGACGGCTTGGTTATCACCAAGCTCGACGGCGACACCAGAGGCGGTGCCGCACTCTCCGCAAAGGCGGTAACAGGCAAACCGATTAAGTTTGCCGGCATCGGCGAAAAATTAGAAGATTTAGAGGTCTTCCACCCCGACAGAATGGCAAAGCGCATTCTCGGCATGGGCGATATGCTGACCTTAATTGAAAAAGCCGAAAAGCAGATTGATGAAAAGGCAGCGGCAAAATTAGAGCAGAAGCTCAAAAAGAATAAATTTGATTTGGATGATTTGCTTGACCAATTAGAGCAGATTAAAAATATGGGGTCGATTAAAGACCTGCTTGGCATGATACCCGGCATGAGCAAAAAGCTCGGCGATGCGGATATTGATGAAAGGCAGTTTGACCGCTTGCAGGCGATTATCCGCTCCATGACCGCAAAGGAGCGCAAAAACCCCGATATCATCAACCCCTCGCGCAAGCGCAGGATTGCGGCAGGCAGCGGCACAAGCGTGGAGGATGTCAATCGCGTTCTTAAGCAGCACCGCGATATGCAAAAAATGTTTAAGCAAATGAATTCCAAATCCATGAAGCGCAAGATGGCGCGCATGGGCGGCTTCGGCGGCGGCATGGGCGGCATGGGCGGCTTCGGATTTTAAATCAGGTAAAAAGCAGGGTTTCCTGCTATATATAAATGAATCAATATTTATACCAAATATATTTGGGAGGTAATCAAAATGGCAGTAAAAATCAGACTTCGCAGAATGGGTGCTAAAAAGGCTCCTTATTATCGCATTGTTGTTGCAGATTCCAGATATCCTCGCGATGGTCGTTTCATCGAGGAAATCGGTGTTTACAACCCCTTAAAAGAGCCCGCAGAGGTAAAGGTGGATGCTGACAAGGCGAAGCAGTGGATCAGCAATGGTGCACAACCGACTGATACCGTTAAAGCTATTCTGAAAAAGAACGGCATTCTTTAATTCCGCTTGCGTGAATAGAAAAACGGAGGATGAATAAGTGAAAGAGTTACTTGTGTCCATCGCACAGGGCTTGGTTGACGCACCTTCTGAAGTCAAGGTTGAGGTTGATGAACCGAATGCCGAGGGCGTAACTGTATATCATTTGCATGTTGCACCGGATGACATGGGTCGCGTGATTGGCAAGCAGGGTAGAATTGCAAAGGCAATCCGCGTTGTGATGCGCGCTGCTTCCAACAGGCAGGATGCAAAAATTGCGGTGGAAATTGATTAATGCATAAAAAACCTCAAGAGTCTGCCGAGCAGATTTTTGAGGCTTTTTTGTTGCCGGAGCATCCGGCGGCAGGCAGTCGGTTTGCGCGGGGAAAGCCGGTGCAAAATCGGCGATGAATGGCGGCAAGCGAAAGCGGACAGCCGGAGAATGGAGAAAAGAATGGCAAAGGAATATCTTGCAGCGGGGAAAATTGTGGCGATGCACGGTGTCAGGGGTGAAATGCGCCTGAAGCCGTGGAGCGATGATGCTTCCTTTTTATCGGGCTTTAAAACGGTCTATTTGGATGAAGGCGGCAAGGCGGCAAAAAAGGTGCTGAGCGCAAAGGCACACGGCAATGTTACCCTGCTTCGCTTGGAGGGTATCGAGAGCGTGGAAGCGGCAGAGCAGCTGCGCGGGCGGGTGCTATATATCAAAAAAAGTGATGCTGCGCTACCTGCAGGCAGCTACTTTGTGGAGGATATTCTCGGATTAACCGCCGTGGATGAAGCAAACGGAGAGGTCATTGGCACGGTCAGCCGCATTGAGGCTTACCCTGCAAACGATGTGTGGTACATCAACACCGGCGAAAAGGAATACTTGATTCCGAACATTCCCTCGGTAGTGAAAAAAATCGATTTTGACGAGGGAAAGGTTTACTTGTTTAAAATGAAAGGGCTCTTTGAGGATGAGGATTGATATATTAACCCTGTTTCCCGAGATGTGCTATGCGTACTTAGAGGAAAGCATTATCGGCAGGGCACGCAAAAAGGGTGCGATTACCATCGAGTGCGAAAACATCAGAGACTATACACTTGATAAGCACAACCGTGTTGACGATACCCCTTATTCCGGTACGACGGGAATGGTGATGCAAGCACAGCCGATTTACGATTGCTATCGCGCGCTGTGTGATAAGCTGCAAACCGCACCGCACTTGATTTATATGTCGCCACAGGGCAAAACACTCACCCAACAGCGCGCACTTGAGCTGAGCAAAATGGGCAATATCGCGATTTTGTGCGGGCACTACGAGGGTGTGGACGAGCGCGTGATAGAAGAAATTGCAGATGAGGAGATTTCCTGCGGAGATTATGTTTTAACCGGCGGCGAGCTGCCGGCACTGACCTTGGCAGACTGCATTGCGCGCATGGTGCCCGGTGTACTGCCTAAAGAGGAAGCCTATACCAACGAAAGCCACTTCGCCTCCCTGCTCGAAGCGCCGCAGTACACAAGACCCTACGAGTGGCGCGGAAGAACCGTGCCCGATATCCTTCTCTCGGGCAACCACGCGGCAGTTGCCGCCTGGAAGCGGCAGCAATCTTTGCTCAGAACCAAACAGCGCCGCCCGGATTTGCTCGAAAAGGCAGATTTGAGCAAAAGTGACTTGGAATTTCTGGCAGAATCAGAAAAGGAAATTAAGTGAAAATTGATATTTTCCACAGCAAATGTTTATAAAATCTGCTGAATATGTAAAAAAAGTCTGCAGATTATGTAAAATTGCACAAAAAAATTAACACAGTTAACTAAAACTTTGGGGAGGGAAACGAAATTGTTGAAAAGGGTACAGAATATATTGACCAATTTTTAAAAAAAGGTATAATATATATTGTACTTTTTTAAAGAAGTGCTCATTGGCGGCACAAAATATATTATGATTTCAAATCCATTATGGGGGTAATGAATATGTTTATTAAAAGTGTTGAGGTAACCAATAAAGTCGGCTTACATGCGCGCCCGGCAACCTTCTTTATCCAAAAGGCAAATGAATTTAAATCCACAATTTGGGTAGAGAAAGACGGCAGAAGAGTAAACGCTAAGAGCCTTTTGGGTGTGCTTTCACTCGGTATTGCACAAGATACTTCCATTAACATCATCGCAGATGGTGCTGATGAAGAGCTTGCTGTCAACAGCCTTGTAGAGCTGGTGGAAAGCGGCTTGAATAACTGATTTTACACAAAAAAGCGAGCACTGTGAATATTTCACAGTGCTTTTTGTGTTTGGATATGTTAAAATATAGATAGTAATGGAAAAGGGGGGAGAAATTTGCAACGCATCGAGCGACTGCTCAAAAAAGCCAATTCCTTACCGCTGCAAAGCGGCGTGTATATTATGAAGGATAAGAGCAAAAAGGTTATCTATGTCGGCAAGGCAAAGAAATTGAAAAACCGCGTTTGCTCTTATTTTCGAAAAAATTCCTCCCACAACGCAAAAACCATTATGATGGTCTCGCGCGTTGAGGATTTCGATTATATTTTAACCGACAGCGAGTTTGAAGCGCTGGTGTTAGAGTGCAGCTTGATTAAGCAGTACCAGCCGAAATATAACATTCTTTTGAAGGATGATAAGGGCTACAGCTATATCCGCGTTACAAAAGAGGATTACCCGCGCATTTCCGAGGTGAAGCAAAAGGCGGATGACGGTGCAAGATACATCGGCCCCTATACCTCCTCTTGGGCGATTTCCTCCTCGGTGCGCGAGGCGCAAAACATTTTCAAGCTCCCCGATTGCAACAAGAGCTTCCCGCGCGATTTCGGCAAGGCAAGACCGTGCCTCAACTACCATATCGGCAAGTGTATGGGGGTTTGCACCGGCAAAATCAGCAAAGAGGAATATGGGGAAACCATTGACCAGGCGCTGGCATTTTTGCAGGGAAACAGTAAAAATGTGGTGAAGCTGATGGAAGAGAAAATGTATGAATACAGCGAGCGAATGGAATTTGAAAAGGCGTGTCAGGGGTACCGGGAAGATGTGCTTCACTGCGCTGCGCTTTAAAGAGAACCGCCTGCAGGAGAGCGAAAATTTCATCATTGATGATACGCCCGATACCGATGAAGCCGTGCGAGAGCTGCTGCTGCGCTTTTATGCGATGCGCGATGACATACCGCCGCGTATTCTATTAGAAACCGCGCCGGAGGAGAAGGAGCTGCTGGAAGCATTTTTTGCCTCGAAAGCAGGCAGAGCGGTGCGCATTATTGTGCCCCAAAAGGGAGAGCAGGCGCGCTTGTGCGATATGTGCAAGCAAAATGCAGCGCAGCATTTGGCGCTGTATGAAGGCAGGAGCATGAAGCAAACCGCGGCGCTTGATGAGCTCGCAAAGCTGTTGGGCTTAGCCGCACCGCCCGCTATCATCGAAAGCTATGATATCTCGCACACCGGCGGGCAGGATAATGTTGCCGGCATGGTGGTGTTCCAAAACGGCAGACCGCTTAAGAAGGCTTACAAGCGCTTTGAAATCAAGGGCTTCAGCGGGCAGGATGATTATGCTTCCATGGCAGAGGTACTCGAGCGCCGCTTCCGCCACTATTATGAAGATGAAGAGGGCAGTACCTTTAAAATGCTGCCGGATTTAATCTTGCTCGATGGCGGCAAGGGGCAAATTCACGCAGTTGAGCCGGTGCTCGCGCAGATGAATATTCACGTGCCGCTTTACGGCATGGTGAAGGATTCCAAGCATAAAACGAGGGCGATTGCCGCTTCGGGCGGTGAAATCCAAATCAACTCCGTGCGCGCTGCCTTTGTGCTGGTGACGGAGATTCAGGATGAGGTGCACCGCTTTGCTATCACTTACCACCGCAACAAGCACCGCAAAAACACCATTTCCACCACTCTGACAAGCATTGAGGGTATCGGAAAGGCGCGCGCGAAGGAGCTTTTAAAGCATTTCGGCTCGCTCAGGAAAATAAAGGAAGCGGATGTCGCGGAAATTGCGCAGGTGAAAGGCTTTTCGGCTTCTTTAGCGGCGCGTGTGAAGGAAGCGCTCGGCGAGGCATAAGGGAAATGCTTGACTTTATTTAAAATATATAGTATATTAATTAGGATTAGAGCTTCTATTATGATTTTAGCATGATTTGAGCCGTGAACCGAGGTGGGAGCATTTGCGTATCATAGCGGGAATATATGGCGGCAGAAGGCTGCAAACACCGGCGGATGATTCTGTCAGGCCCACCACGGACAAGGTCAAGGAAGCGCTGTTTTCCTCACTGCAGTTCGAGCTTCAAAATGCGCGCGTGCTCGATTTATTTGCCGGCTCCGGTCAGCTGGGTATTGAAGCGCTCAGTCGCGGCGCGCAAAGTGCCGTCTTTGTCGACAAAAGCAGGCAATCCGCTGCACTTGCAAAGCAAAACCTTGCACTGTGCGGTATCGAAGCGCCGGTTTTGTGCATGGATAGTCTCGAGTATTTAAAGCAGTGCGAGGAGCGGTTTGATATTGCATTTTTGGACCCGCCCTATGGCACGGGATTGCTGCAGCAGGCGTTGGCACTTGTCGGCAATGTGATGGGCGAGAGCGGTGTGATTGTGGCAGAGTGCCCGGTCGCGGAGGAAACACCCGAGGTGTTGCCCGCAGGCTTTCGCAAGGCAAAGACCAAAAAATACGGCACGATGCGGCTTAACTACTACAGAAAAGAGAAATAAATGAAAATTTGCATTTGTCCCGGCTCTTTCGACCCGATTACCGTCGGTCACCTGGATATCATTAAGAGAGCCGCAGAACTGTTTGATAAAGTGATTGTCAGCGTGATGATAAATTCCGTGAAAACCGCTGCTTTCTCGGTAGAGGAACGCGTGGATTTTATTCGCCGCAGCACAGCGGATATTCCCGGTGTTGAGGTGGAAGGTGTCAGCGATGTGCTGCTTGCGGAGTATGCCAAGCAAAAGGGCGCCGTGGCGATTGTCAAGGGGCTTCGTGCGGTTTCCGATTATGAATACGAGTTTCAACAAGCGCTGATGAACAAAAGCTTGAATGCAGATATCGAAACGGTATTTTTGATGACAGACAGCGAAAATATGTTTCTCAGCTCATCTGCTGTTAAAGAAGTATGCAGGCTTGGGGGCAGCATAGAAAAGTTTGTGCCGCAGGCTATACATAATGACATAGTAAAAAGACTTAAACTGAAATAGTTTTCGGTGAAATGAAAGGAGAATAGCACAGTGACTATTGAAGATTTTTTAGATTTACTTGAGGAGACTATTGAGGATGGTAAATCCGTCGTTTTAACCAACAAAATTATGGTTGACGGCGAAAAGATGAAGGAAATCATTGAAGACATCCGCTTGAATATGCCCGAAGAAATCAGAAAGGCAAAGAAGATTGTTGAGGATAGAGCAACAATCCTCGAAAAGGCAGCGGCAGATGCCGAGATGACCATTAAAAAGGCAGAAGAACAGCAGCAGCTGATGGTTTCCGAAACAGAAGTGATGAAGGTTGCACAAGCGCAGTCCAACGCACTTTTGGCAAAATCCAACGGCGAGGCAAACGACATTATTGCCGAGGCAAAGGATAAGGCAACCACCATGAGAAACAGTGCTATCCGCTTTGTGGATGATTTGATGCGCCAGGCAGACGATGCTCTGTATGACAACCTTTCCGAATTGCGCCGCGCAAGACAATCCTTCAAAGGTACAGCGGATGCTATCACCGCTTCCGACAGCTTAGGCGAGGAATAATCACCAAACAAGCTTTGCCGATTGTAATCGGTCGTGTTTTGGTACCCGTTTTTAGCATTTCGGGTTGCTGAAGCATACAATATATTTGATAAAAAGTGTAAGAACCACAATATTTTGTGGTTCTTATTTTTTGTGCAAAAAAGCTAAGATTTTTCGGCAAAATCGCTTGCAATTAGTGCACAAATATATTATAATAGAAGCACTTAGGTGGTAGCAAGTGCCATGAAATTACATTTTGGCACATAAAATCCCTAAATTGTTTGAAAATGCTGAGAGAAAGGAGTGATGATATGGCATACAATTCTTTTACCGCACAAGCGGAAACAAAGCTTGATAACAAATGCCGCATTGTCATTCCTGCTTTTTACCGCGACGGGCTTGGCGAAGAGTTTCGCATCTCTTTGGGCTTTGACAAGTGCCTGTACATCATGGAAACCAAGGTGTTCAACAATGTCAGCCGCCAAATTTCCAAGCTGCCGCTCAATTCCTCGGCAAAGCTTGCCAGAAGATTTAATGCCTTCTCTTTCAGCGCGAAGACGGACAAGCAGGGCAGAGTCGTGTTACCGCCGCAGTTGAGAAAAGCGCTCGGGTTTGAAATCGGCGAGCCGATTGTGCTCGCGGGCATGGGACCGTATATCGAGGTTTGGAGCGATAAGGAATTCAGCAAGGCTGTTGAAATCAGCGCAGAAGAGAGCGATATTTTGATGTCGTATATGAACTTTGATTATGAAGAGTCCGAGGATGCAGTCGACAATGAGCTTCCATCATAAGTCGGTTCTGCTTGAGGAAGCCGTTGCATCGCTGAGGATACAGCCGAGCGGCATCTATGTGGATGGTACCGCAGGCGGCGGCGGGCACTCCTCAGAAATCCAAAAGCGCTTGAGCGATAAGGGCAGGCTGATTGCGGTAGACAGAGACCCGGATGCCCTGCAAACCTTGCACGAACGCTTCGACAACTGCTCTAATGTAACAATAGTAAATAATAATTATAGAAATATTAAAAACATTCTAACCGATTGCGGTGTGGAAAAGGCGGATGGCATTTTGCTTGACATCGGTGTCAGCTCTCATCAGCTTGACACGGCACAGCGCGGCTTTTCGTACCACTTTGATGCGCCGCTGGATATGCGCATGTCGCAACAGGGAAAATCGGCGATGGATGTGGTAAACACCTACAGTGAGCAAGCGCTCGCTGAGGTGATATTTCGCTTTGGTGAAGAGAAATATGCGCGCTCGATTGCAAGAAATATTGTAAAATACAGAGCGGCACAGCCGTTGCGCACAACCTTTGAGCTCGTGGAAGTGATTAAAGCCTCCATGCCGGAGGCGGCAAAGCGCGGCGCACACCCTGCGCGCAAGACATTCCAAGCCTTGCGCATTGAGGTCAACGGCGAGCTGGAAGCGCTGGCGCAGGCACTTGATGACGCTTTGGATTGCCTGACCCCCGGCGGTGTGATTTCCATTATCACCTTCCATTCGCTCGAGGACAGGCTCGTTAAAATCAAGTTTAAGGAATGGGCACAGGGCTGCACCTGCCCGAAGGATTTCCCGGTATGCGTTTGCGGTAAAACACCGCGCGCAAAGGTGCTCAAAGCGGTTGCACCCTCGCCGGAGGAAATAGAAGAGAATAACAGAAGCCGCAGTGCGCGACTTCGAACCGCGATAAAATGCGAAGATTGATTTGATGATGTGAGAGGATAGGCAAATGGCATTGTACGACAACAGCGCTTACGATTTTGAGAGCTTCGCGCCGAAAAGAAAACCGGAGCCGGCGCAAAGGGGCTTTGAGCCGCGCATTGTGCGCGCACCCAAAAAGAGCTTCAAGCAGCAAAAGGCGGAGCAGCAAAAATACCGCAACAAATTTATTCGAGTGATGGCAGCTTCTCTCGTTTTGTTTGCGTTGCTCGGCAGCCGCATTTACCTGCAGGTTAACCTCACCGAAAAAACAAGAGAGCTCGACCGCTACAATGCCGACATCAAGGTGGCGCAAAGCGAAAATGTGGCGCTCAATAACCAGCTGTATGAAATCATGAGCTTGGATACCGTTGAGCAAAAGGCGGTCAAGGATTTGCACATGGTTAAGCGCGATGCCAGCCAAATTCATTATATCGAAGTGGACTCTGCGGACAATTTGACCGACGGGGTTCGTGTTGACGAGTAATTTTCGTTCATTGTAAATAATATAATTACGAGAGCCTTTATTTTTAAAGACTCTCGTTAGCCTTTATTTTTATAATATATAATAAATAATATATAGGAGGGTAAAGATTTGCAAAAGGCAATCAAAAAAATCAGTTTGAAGCGCATGCGCATCTTATTGCTTGTGATATTTTTGGGCTTTGCCATTTTGGGTGTTAAGCTGATGTGGGTGCAGCTTGTCAAGGGAAATTACTACAAAGAAAAAGCGTTGCAAAATCAACTCTCCGATACGGTTGTGGAAGCACAGCGCGGCACGATTTACGATAGCAATATGAATGTGCTCGTGCAAAGCGCCACGGTGTGGAAGGTATTTATTGACCCGGTCAGTGTAAAAAGCGAGAGCGAAAAGTACGGCAAGGATATTGCGACCGAGCTTTCGGAAAATCTTTCCAAAATTTTGGGTGTCAAAAAAGAAGATGTGCTCGAGGCGTGCAAAAAGGAAACGCGCTATGAGGTAATCAAAGACGATGTAGAGCACGAAATGAAGCAAAAGCTTTTGGAGTACACCACCGAAAACAAATACACCTCTTGTGTCGGTACGGAAACCTCCACAAAGCGCTACTATTCTTCCTCCTCCTTTGCGGCAACGGTGCTGGGCTTTGTCGGCTCCGACGGGCAGGGTATTGAAGGGCTCGAGGCTTACTATGACGATACGCTCACCGGTACCGCAGGCAGAATTGTGACAGCAAAAAATGCACAATCCGGCTCCATGCCGAATAATTACGAGAGTGTGATTGATTCCACCGACGGCTCGAGCATTGTGCTCACAATTGATGATGTGCTGCAGTATTCGCTTGAAAAGAATCTGGAAGAAGCGAGAACCAATGCCGATGCAAAATATGCCTACGGCGTTGTGATGGATGTCAATACAAGCGCTATCCTTGCGATGTCAAACAAACCCGACTTCAATTCCGATGACCCGTGGAAAATCAAGGATGAAAAGGTCGCGGACGATGTCAAAAAGATTAAAGACAAGACAGAGCGCGCGCAAGCGGAATCGGATGCTCTGATTGCGCAGTGGAGAAACCGAACCATTTCCGATACCTACGAGCCCGGCTCCGTTTTTAAAATCGTGACGGCGGCAGCGGCACTCGAGGAAGGTGTTGTGAAGCCGGATGATACCTATTACGACTCCGGCAGCATTGAGGTAGAGGACAGAGTGTATCACTGCCAGCTGAGAACCGGTCATGGGATGGAAACCTTCTCCGAGGGCTTGCAAAACTCCTGCAACCCGTGGTTTATCAGTGTCGGGCAGAAATTGGGCGTTCACAGCTTTTATAAATATTTTGAAGCGTTCGGCTTGACCGAAAAAACCAATATCGATTTGCCCGGTGAAGCGACACCGGCAGCCGGTGTTACTTACCACAAGGAGGAAGAAATGGGCAGGGTCGAGCTTGCTTCCGAATCTTTCGGACAGTCGTTCCAGGTCAGCCCCATTCAAATGATAACAGCGGTTTGTGCAGTTGCAAACGGCGGTTTTGAACCAGAAGAAGTTATAGTAAAAGATAGTGTTGGTGGAAAGAATTATACAATTAAAAAATCAAAAATTTCAGTAAAACCAATAAAAATAGAAGAGAT
>ONWY01000055.1 GCA_900321665.1 uncultured Eubacteriales bacterium | reverse complement strand
GAGTATCTGCTCCTCTATCTCCTTCATGAGTTCGGGGTCGCCTGCAAGGATCTCCTTGACGTTATCGCGTCCCTGACCGAGTTTCTGGTCCTTATAGCTGAACCACGAACCGCCCTTTTTGATGATATCGAGGTCTGTTGCGATATCGAGGACCTCACCTGTACGGGATATACCCGTTCCGTACATCATGTCGAACTCCGCTTCCTTGAATGGCGGAGCTACCTTGTTCTTTACGACCTTGCACCTTGTACGTGCACCGATTATCTGACTTCCGTCCTTGATGACCTCGCCCTTTGCATTGGTCGCTTTTTCGGTAACATTCTTGCCGTCTTTATCTGTCACGGGGGTGGCAATCTCGGTCACCACCTCGCCGTTTTCATCGGTCACGGCGACGCCGTTTTTATCTGTCACAATCACGCTGACAGGGTCAGCCTGCTTTTGCTTGCAGCCCGCAAAGATGCCGCACGCAATCACAGCGCTCAAACAAAGTGCTAAAATTTTCTTATTCATAACAATCAACCTCTTTACAATAGCAGAAGCTATGATAACTTGTGAATAAATAATCCCGATAACAGCTTCGGCTCAAACCAGGTGGATTTTGGCGGCATAACATTGCCGGAGTCGGCAATCGCCATCAAATCCTCCAAGCTTGTCGGATACATTGCAAAGGCAAGGCACATATCCTCCCCGCAGCGCCTCTCAAGCTCGCCGAGGCCGCGAATGCCGCCGACAAAGTCGATGCGCTTGTCCTCGCGCGGGTCGCCGATACCGAGCAAAGGAGTCAACACATATTTTTGCAAAATGCTGACATCCAAGCGCGCAAGCGGGTCACTTTCATCGCACACCCCGCTCTTTAATTCCATTTTATACCATTTGCCGCCCAAATACAAGCCGAAATGGTGCTTTGCCGCGGGTTTGTAAGCCGCCGGCTGCTGCTCGATTTCAAACAGCGCGGAAAGCTTCTCCAAAAAGGCGCTTTCGCTCAAGCCGTTTAAATCCTTCACCACGCGGTTATAATCCATAATTTCGAGCTCGCTTTGCTCGAACAGCACCGCTAAGAAATAATTAAACTCCTCGCTGCCGTCATAATTCGGGTTTTGCGCGCGGCGCTTAAGCGCCACTTTCACCGCGCTCGCGGCGCGGTGGTGCCCATCGGCAATATAGAGCGCGGGCACTGCCGCAAACAGAGCGGAGATTTTCTCCACTGTCTGCTGCTCCTCCAGCACCCAAACCGTGTTTTGCACACCCTCACTCTCGAAATCATACACCGGCGCATGCGCGGCAATGAAGTCTTTCATAATGGTGTGAATCGCGGCATTATCCCTATAAGTCAAAAAGATAGGACCTGTATTGGCATCGCAATAATCGACATGGTTAATGCGGTCCTTTTCCTTCTCGGCACGGGTAAACTCGTGCTTTTTGATAACATTATTTAAGTAATCATCCACCCCGGCGCAGCAGACAAGCCCTGTCTGCGCTCTGCCGTTCATCACCTGGCGGTAGATGTAAAAGCAGGGTTTTGCATCCTCCTTGCAGATGCCGCCTGCCACCAGCGCATCGAGGTTTTCTCTTGCCTTCAAATACACCTTTTCATCATACAAATAGGTGCCCTCCGGCAAATCCACCTCCGCCTTGTCAACATGCAAAAAGCTGTAGGGATTTCCCTGCACCATTTGCCTTGCTTCGGCGCTGTTCATCACATCATAGGGAAGTGCGGCAACCTGCGCCGCCTTCTCGGGAATCGGGCGAATTGCCCGAAATGCTTTGACGGTAGCCATCAGCTGTTTTCCTCTTCAAACTTTTTCATAAATGCCACTAATTTTTCAACGCCCTCCATCGGCATTGCGTTGTAAATAGAAGCGCGCATGCCGCCCACGGAGCGGTGACCCTTTAAGTTGACAAAGCCGGCTTCGGCTGCCTCGGCAACAAATTTCTTATCAAGCGCATCATCGCCTGTCACAAAGGTCACATTCATCATCGAGCGGTACTGCGGCTCCACAGCGCTCTTGAACATCTTGGAATTGTCCAGGAAATCATATAAGATAGCGGCTTTCTTCTCGTTGTATGCCTTTCTCGCTTCCAAACCGCCGTTTTCTTTAATCCACTTGAGCACAAGACCGCACATATAAATGCACCAGCAAGGCGGTGTGTTCATCATGCTGCCGGCTTCTGCCTGCGCCTTCCAATCCATATATGTAGGATATTTGCCCTCAAGCCCTGTCAGCAAATCCTCTCTGACAATGACCACTGCCATGCCTGCGGGCGCAATGTTTTTTTGCACGCCGGCATAAATGACACCGAATTTGGAAACATCCACCGGCTCCGAGAGAATGGAGGAGGACATATCCGCCACAATCGGCACACCGTCGGTTTCGGGAATGTAGTTCCACTTAGTGCCGAAAACGGTGTTGTTATAGCAAATGTGCAGGTAATCCGCACCCGGGGTTAAATCCAGCTGCTCCTGCTGCGGGATGTAGGAATAGGTCTTATCATCGCTCGAAGCGGTAAGGTGAATCTTGTCGCTGAAACGCAGCGCTTCCTTGTAGCACTTGGTGGAAAACTGACCGGTACGCACATAATCAGCCACACCTGTTTTGAGCAGGTTCATCGGAATCGCGGCAAACTCGAGGGTTGCGCCGCCCTGCAGGAAAAGTACCTTGTAATTGTCCGGAATGTTCATCACTTCTCTGAAATCGGCTTCTGTCTGCTTTGCGATATCATCGAAAGCCTTCGAGCGGTGCGACATCTCCATCACGGAAGTGCCGGTGCCGCCGTAGTTGAGCATTTCCTCTTGTGCTTTTTTCAACACTTCCACAGGCAACATGGAGGGGCCTGCAGAGAAATTGTAAATTCTGTCTTTAAACATTTTATTCATCTCCCAATAATATAATTTCATTTTTACATAAGCGGTTCTATTATATATTATATCTTTTTATTAGTCAATGATAAAATGCAAATCGGCACCGTTCCGAGCAGGAGATTGCCCGCCGGCATCACACTGCCGAGCGCAGCGGTGCAAAGCGCGCGGCTGTCGGGCAGCAGCAGTGCTGCCGCCACCACCGCCGCAACGGGCAACAGCAGCAGCGCACCCTCTCCCCTCGCGGCAAGCCGCGGGAAGCTCACCCGCAGTGCGCTCACCATTGTATGCACCAAAATTACAAAGAAGCCGAGGCTCATCACAATCCATATGCCCGAAATCAGGCTCTCAAAATGTTCTAAGCGAATCAGCGAGCGCGTGCTCTTGATGAGTGCAAAAAAGGGGTAAGCAATCTTTTCACCAAAAGCGATACCGAACACCCCTTGAATCAGCAGCAATATACCGCTTATAATCACATTGCCCGCCACGGTACAAGCGCCGATTGCGCGCAGGCGAAACGGCTCCCCCTCGTAGTCATACAGCAAAAAGCACAACAGCCCTACCATGCCGAGTGGGAACAGCAGCGCGCGCACACTTAGCGGCAGGGAGCGGTACTGCAGCGGCAGCAGCCCCTTCCACACAATGCCTCCGGCGCATAAGAAAAACAGAACAATGAAGCTGAGCATTAAAATGATAAAAATAATCGAAGCACTGCGCCCCATCACCTGCTTACCGCATAGCGCAAACAGCGCCGCGCAAATACCGGCAGCCCCCAGGCACACAAAGCGCGGCAGGTAAGCAAAGGCGGTGGATGCCAAGCGGTCATACATCGCAAGCAGGTAAAATACCGCTATCGCGCCGAGCCACAAACTGAGTGCGGCACCACCCCACTGCGCGGCACTTTTGCCAAGGCGCTGCTGCACGAGCGCGCGCAAATTACCGTAGCGCCCGACTGCGCGGTAGAGCACATAGGCGGGCGCGAGGCTGAGCACCGCCGAAAGCAGCGGCACCAAAATTGTGATTTTGAAGGCATAGCGGCTTACGGCTCCCGGCAGCAAAAATGCCGCAAAGCAGCTCACTCCGATGATATAGCTGAAAGCAATGTGCCTGAAGGTTTGCGGTTTTGGCATAGGCTTCTCCCCATAGTATTATTGCAAATTAAAATGATTGTCCTCTCGGGCGCTGAACTCCACTTCCGCTTTTATGCCGCCCGCTACCGGCTGCAGCTGCCGCTCCTTGCCGCCCGACTCTATCTCGAGCGCCCGCTGCAGTCCGAGGGCATCTGCTTTTGCGCGCTCCAAGAGAGTGAACAACTCCTGCAGTTGCTCCAGCAGAATTTGCTCTGCCTGCGGTGCGGTTTCCCGCAAGAGCGCTTCCCCGCCTGCGGCTCCGCTTTGCACGGCGGCAAGGCTCTCGCGCAGCGTCAAATGAAAGCGCACGCGCGCGATTTGCGCCCCCTGCCGCACAAATTCCACGCGGCAGTGCTCTCTTTTAATGGCAAGGTCTGCACCTTTACAGCTAACCACCGTTTTCATCGGCTTCTCGCCCAACAGGTTCATCGCGCGCGACTGCTCGCGGTTTAACCTCGCACACACCCTGCCGCCTTGCAGCAGCGCATAGCCTTTAAAGACCAAGACCGTTTTTTTCGCTGTGTTTTCGCCTTCCTCCTTTGCGCCGATGACCGGCAAGGCAAGGCAGGTGCCCTCCTCGAGAGCTCTGGCGCATTCAAGCAGGCTCACCGGGTTATAATACCCCTCCTCCTTGCCTGCCAGGTTGAGATTGGTCAGCACCTCGTTGGTGGAAATGCTGTCGCGGCTGATGCTTTCCAACATCTGCTTTGCCGCCCCCTCGCACAGGTACAAATACGAGGATAATTGCACTACCGGCGAAGATAAAAGGTAATCCACAATAGAAGCAATACCCCTCTCGGCACTCGGCAAGCCAATCAGGTAATGCTTGGCATATGAAAAGGTCAAATACTTGTCAGCCAAAATTTGTGCCTGCTGCTCCGCTTGCGAAAAATTTTCTCCCGCCGCGCTGATTAAGCTCTGCTTGTGAAAGGCGGAGCTGTCATTTATCACGCTTGTCACAAAGCTCAACTGCGCGCCATTCTCCCTATCAAAGCCGATACTTTTGACCATAGCGCTTTTTTCGATATTTTGCACCGCAAAGCTCTCCTTTACCCCCGAAAGCGGAATCACGGCAAGCAGCGCGCACAGGCACAGGGCTAAAATGCGCTTAAGTTTTTTTTGCACGGCGGCTCCTCCTTATCACGGTATCCTGCCACCACGAAGCAAAGCCGCCCGTGGAAAACGGTGTTAAAAACGGCAAGCCGAAATTCTCGATGCTGTTAAAGTAGAAAATTACCGCGGTAATGCCGACCGCCAACCCGAACAGCCCGCCCGCCGCGGCGGCGAGCACCAATCCGAATCGAATCGCGCGCAGAGAATTGGCAAGGCTTTGGTAAGGGAGCACAAAGCTGGTGATGCCGGCAATCGCAGTCAACATCACCACCGCCGGGGAAGCGAGCTTGGCGCTGACCGCCGCATCGCCGACAATTAAGCCCGATACAATGGATACCGCCTGCCCCACACCGCCCGGCAAGCGCAAGCCGGATTCAATCAAAATTTCAAAAGCAACGAGCATCAGTACCACCTCGGTGAAGGTGGAAAAGGGCATGCCGAACTTTGCCTGCATAATCGATTGCGCCAGCTTATCGGGCAATATCTCGCAAGAAAAATTTGCTACGGCGATATATAGCGCCGGCAGCAGTAGATTGACCGCCAGGCAAAGGTAGCGGATGATGCGCACAAAGTTGGCATAAATCGGTGCGGCAGCGTAATCCTCCGGCGCTTGCATAAACATCGCAAGGTTTGCCGGCACAATAAAGCCGACCGGGTAACCGTCTGCCAAAACGGCAATTCTGCCGCCGAGCACATTTGCGCACAGCTTGTCCGCGCGCTCGGTGTGCATCACGGTCGGCACCGTGCTGTACTGCGCGGCACTGAGCGCCTTTTCAAGCTGCCCCAAGGAGGTTAGCGCCGTGATGCTGCTCGCTTTCAAGCGCTGCTCCACCGCCTGCACCTGCTGCGCGCGGGCAATGTTTTTCATGTAAACCATCGCGAGCGTTGTCTTGCTGACCGTGCCGATTTCCACCTGCTTGATGACAAGCGCATGCGAGCGAATGTGGCGGCGCACAATCGCGGTATTCAAGCGAATCGGCTCCGTGAAGCCATCCCTCGAGCCTTTGATGACACTCTCGCTCTCCGGCTCCTCAATGCTGCGCGCATTAAAGCCCTTTACATCAAACACAAAGGCACAGCGGCACGCATTAAACACAATCACAAAATTGGCACTGAGAATCGCCTCAATCGCCGCGCTCAGGCTGCCGACCTTCTTGACCGAAGCATGGTGAACAAAGCCCTGCTCCATCAGCTTCACCGCCTGCGCCTCGCTCCGGCACTTTTGGAATTGCTCCATTTCGTTGAAGGCGGATAAAATGTTTTCATCCACAACGCTGTCCTTCACCAAGCCGTCAATGCAAAAAATATCGGCACTTACCGCGCCGAAGGAAATGGCAGAAGCCACAAAATCATCACTCTGCTCTAAATATGCCCGAATCAGCTTTCCCTGCACCGGCACAGGCTCGATTGTCTTATTGTAACGAATGTTTTGCTCCTCGCTAAGCCAATATTCATCCATACTATCACCATTAAATAGATTGCTGCAATTCGCTTTATTTATGCATTTTTGAAACAAATAATATATTGATTAACATGCATCCGACATCTGCTCCCGTGTCGGCAGATATGCGCAGCAAAGCAAATGGCAGCTCAAAACAAAAGCTCCCGAACCTTGCGGTTCGGGAGTTACGGCTTTTATTTTACTGAGCGGCTTTACCGTAGTTCAAATATTCATCGGTAATCTCAATCTTTTTGTTTGTTGCAATCCAAGTGGAGCGCTCCATAATGGTTTGACCGCCGTGGTTGTGGCCGGTGCCGCCGTGGTCGGTCGAAATTACAAACAGCCAATCCTCTTGGTCATAGGTATCTCTTGCCTCAATGGTCTTGATGATATCATAGCCGTATTGGTTGGCATCCAGAGAGCCCTGGTAATAATTCTTGTTGTTACCAAAGCCGTAAAGGTGACCGTTGTGGTCGGTAAACTCGAAGGTAAAGAAGATAACATCCGGGTCCTCCTTCGCGGTTTTCTCCTGCCCTTTTGACTTGGAAACATACTTTAATACCTGGTAATAGGTCGCCATATCATCAATCTCGTGGTTGTACTCTACCGGGATATTTTCCTTGATAGAGCGCACAATGTCGGGGCGGTAGGAAAGCGCGGTGTGCTCTCTCCAAGAAGCGGTAAAGGAAGCATTGTGCCCCTGCTTTGCAAGAGTGGTCAAGAAGGTTTCATTACCGTTTTTGTACTGCCCGTTGTTATTGATACCGTGGAACAAAGACCAACCGCCGGTCAGCATCGAAGCCCAACCCGGTGCGGTAGAGGTGTGCTGCTCGCTCTCGCCGGGAACGCCGCCGGCATATGCATGGTAAAGCCCGCCAAGGCTCTTGACATACATAATCGCACTGTTCGGGTCATCCTTAATGTTGGCAATGGCATCGGCTCTGTAGCCGTCAAAGCCCAAGAAGATGACTTTTTTTACTTTTTTGCCCTCAGGCAAAGGGGAATTGAAGTGGTCCATCACCATTTTGTAAACAACGGTTTGCGGAACCTGTGTTTCAATGGTGTTATCCCAAACACCGTATTCCTCCAGCTCATCGGTGTACTTCGAGGAGTTGCTCTTAGGCTCATACAACCCGAAGAAAGCACCGAAGCCCGCAATCTGCAAGCCGATACCGAGCACGAGTAATACCGCAATAATGGGAATGAAGATTTTCAATAAGGTTTTAATGACCTTTTTCTTTTTT
>ONWY01000058.1 GCA_900321665.1 uncultured Eubacteriales bacterium | reverse complement strand
AAAGAGGCGATGGAAACCTATCAGGGTTCAACTCTCACAAGCCTAAGGTGAGTGAAAGCAGACAAAATAAACCAATACTTCGTTATTGGTACTCTCCGTCCCCTCGGGGCGGGTAAAAGGGGCTGCGAAACAGCCCCTTTTTAATGCACAAATTGTGTTAAAATATGAAACAATCCTTTTTGAGTGCAATGGTTTTTATGCTTGCAAATGCCTGAGCATTCTGAGCACATTTTCTCTATCCATTTCCTTCGGCACCGGATAAAGCGGATTCGCCTCTGCCAAAATTCTGTCGGCAAGCTCATCAAAATCCTTTTCCTCTAATTGCTCAAAGCGCGCGGGAATGCCCATGTCGGCATTGAACTGTTGAATGGATTTGATAAATTTCTTTGCCTTATCGGCTTCATCCTTACCCTCGATACCGGCTTCATCCGCCAAATCGGCAAGCTGCTTGAAGCAGGTGTAGCCGTAATACTTCAACATTTCGGGGAGAATGGTGGAGCAGGCAGAGCCGTGGGCAATGCCGTACATACCGCCGATAGCGTGAGCAAAGGCATGCACATAGCCGACATACGCTTGGGTAAATGCCACACCGGCATAGTAAGAAGCCATCAGCATTTGCTCTCTTGCTTCGATATTTTGACCGTCTGCATACGCAATCGGAAGGTAGCGATAAATCAGGTTCACTGCCTGCCTTGCGCGCGCTGCCGTATTCGGAGTATTGGACCTGCCGATATATGCCTCTACCGCGTGGGTCAAGGCATCTAAGCCGGTCGGCGCCGTGATAAAGGGAGGCAAGCCCAAAGTCAGCTCGGGGTCAAGCACGGCATACTGCGGGCGTATATACGGGTCCATAATCGTAATCTTGGTGTGGTTTGCGCCGGTAATAACAGCGGCAATGGTGGTCTCGGAGCCGGTGCCCGCTGTGGTGGGAACGGCGAAGATGACGGGAAGCCCCTTGCCGACCTTCATCACGCCGCGCATTTTTTCCACGGGCTTGTTGGGGTGCGCTGCTCTTGCCGCGGTGATTTTTGCACAGTCCATAGAAGAGCCGCCGCCAAAGGCAATCACACAATCGCAGCCGTTTTCGGTATAAATTTTCAGCGCTGCTTCAATGTTTTCAATCGTCGGGTTCGGTACAACCTCATCATAAAGCGCATAGGTATAGCCCTCTGCCTTGATGGATTCAAATAAGCCTGCGAGCAGGTTTAGCTTCATCAAGCCCGGGTCCGTGACAATCAGCGGCTTGTGAAAGCCCTTTTGCTTAATTAAGCTTGCGAGCTGCTTGACTGCCCCTGCGCCGGAAATAATCTCGGGCTCTTTCCAGGGGAATAACGCATTGGCGCCAACCTTCATCACACTTTGATATGTTCTGTAGTATGCAACTTTTAATCCGTTCATAATCTCTCTCCCAAATTTATTTAATATTTTTATTTTAATGCTTTTCTTCGCTTTTTTCAAGCCTTTCTCTTCGGTGCGCACAGCTTTTTGGTCGCAAAATTATCAAATTTTTGCAAGAAGAAGCAAATGAGAATTGCCACCGCCACCATCACCGCGTAATAGAGCGCATTTTTCGGCGGGAAGCCGATTTTGCCCATAATCGTGCGCAGCGATACATGCACCATGTAAAGCTCTAAGCTCATGCCGCCGAAAAAGGCGCAGATTTTTGAGAAGGTGCCGCTGTGAATGGCATCCAAAATAATTGCCAAGACCATCATTAACAGCAGCGCATACACCGTTTCGCCGTAGCGCAGCAGGATGAAGGGGGGCTTGCCGCCGGCTACCCTTTTGAGGATGGAAAGATAAAGGAATGCCATTCCGCCCAAAAAGGTGATAATCCAAAACGGGATTTGCACCGCTCGCTTGTTGTAAACCTTCTCGCCGATGTAGACACCGCAAACAAAGGCGGGGATTCTTGTCAACATCACCTCAATATTATCATACAACTGCGGTGCTACCCTGCTGAGTGCGAAATTCAAGCCGACTGCCGCACAAATGAGAATCACTAATTTCAAGAAATTATACTTGCCGCTTTGAAAAAGCTTAAATAACAGCGGAAAGAAGATGTACATAATCAAGATAAAGGCGATAAACCAAAACTGCGAATCACCCTTTGTGAAAAAGTCCACAAAGAAAATGCCTCTTAAAAAACCGATAATATCGCCCTTGCCGAGAATGACCGCCTCGATTAGGAAATGAACGCTTGCCACAATCGCATAAGGAATGAGCACGCGCACCAACCGCTTTTTGTAAAAATCCTTCAAGCTCGGGTTTTTGCTCATCGAGAAAAACAAGCCCATGCCCGAAAGAATTAAGAATATCGGCACGCCGACACTGCCAACGAGCGCAACAAAAACCTTTGCCGCGCCGAGCTTCGAGAGCAGGCAATAGTGAAAAATCACGATGCTGACAATCGAAATGCCAAATAAATCATTTCTGCGCCGACTGAGTACGGAATAATCTAATGTTTGAACCTCTGCCATGATTGCTCCTTAATAATCCAATTCTTTGCTTGCTGTCTTTTGCTCAATAAGTGCGATGAAGTCCTCTAAAGAGGAAGCGCCCTTATCGCCCTCTTTTCTCGAGCGCACGGAAACGGTACCCGCTTCAATATCCTTATCGCCGATTAAGAGCATATACGGAATCTTTTCGAGCTGCGCCTCGCGGATTTTGTAGCCGATTTTCTCGCTTCTGTAATCCACCTCGCAGCGAATGCCGCGCTCCAAGAGCTGCTTTTTAATCGCATCGCAATACTCCTGATGCCTGTCGGCAATAGGCAGGATTTTCACCTGAGTCGGCGCAAGCCAGGTCGGGAACGCACCGGCATATTTTTCAATCAACAGAGCGAGTGTTCTCTCGTAGCAGCCGATAGAGGTGCGGTGGATAATATAGGGATTTTTCTTTGCGCCGTCTCTATCCACATACTCCATACCGAAGTTTTTCGCGAGCATTTGGTCGATTTGAATGGTGATGAGGGTATCCTCTTTACCGAATACATTTTTGATTTGGATATCGAGCTTCGGGCCGTAGAACGCCGCCTCGCCGATGCCGATTTTGTAATCCAAGCCGAGGTGGTCGAGAATCTTTTTCATCACACCCTGGGCTTCATCCCACTGCTCGGGGGTACCGATGTACTTTTCTCTGTCCTCCGGGTCCCACTGCGAGAAGCGGTAGGAAACATCATCATAAAGCCCGACTGTCTTTAACATATAAATCGCGAGCTCCAGGCAGGATTTAAACTCATCCTCCAGCTGCTCGGGGGTGCACATCAAATGCCCCTCGGAGATGGTGAATTGGCGCACGCGGATTAAGCCGTGCATTTCACCCGAAGCCTCGTTTCTAAAGAGGGTGGAAGCTTCATTGTAGCGCAGCGGTAAATCCCTGTAGGACCTGCCGCGGTTGAGATATGCCTGGTATTGGAAGGGGCAGGTCATCGGGCGCAGGGCATAGACCTCCTCCTCGCTGTCGGGGTCGCCGAGAACAAACATACCGTCTCTATAGTGGTCCCAGTGGCCGGAGATTTTATACAAATCGCTCTTTGCCATATAAGGGGTTTTGGTCAGCTGCCAGCCCCTCTTGTACTCCTCATCCTCCACAAAGCGCTGCAGGGTTTGAATGACCTTTGCGCCCTTGGGCAGAATAATCGGCAGACCTTGACCGATAAGGTCGCTGGTGGTGAAAAATTCCATTTCTCTGCCGAGCTTGTTGTGGTCTCTTTTCTTCGCTTCCTCGAGCGCAAGCAGGTGTGCCTCGAGCTTGGAGGCTTTGTCAAATGCCGTGCCGTAAATGCGCTGCAGCATCTTGTTGTGCTCATCACCGCGCCAATAAGCACCGGTTGCCGAGGTCAGCTTGAAGGCTTTCACGCGCGAAGTATCGGGCAGGTGCGGACCGGCGCACAACTCGGTAAACTCGCCCTGCTTGTAGAAGGAAATTTTCTCGCCCTTGTCGGCATGCTCTTTGGTCAGCTCTACCTTGTAGATTTCGCCCAGCTCCTCATAGTAGCTGACAGCCTGCGCGGGCTCCATCTCGAAGCGCTCGATGGGAAGATTCTCTTTGACAATCTTCTTCATCTCCTTCTCGATGTTTTCCAAATCCTCGGGAGTGAGGTTGTGCTCTAAATCAAAGTCATAATAAAAACCGTCTGCAATTGCAGGGCCGATAGCCAGCTTCGCTTCCGGGAACAGGCGCTTAACTGCCTGCGCCATAATGTGCGAAGCGGTATGGCGGAAGGTATAGGCACCGTAAGCATCCTCAAAAGTTAAAATGCTTACTGCGCAATCCTTTTCAATCGGTGTGCGCAAATCGCAGTTTTCGCCATCAATATTGGCAGCGCACGCGGCTTTGTAAAGCCCCATGCCGAGCTCTTTGGCAATTTGCAAGGGCGTGATACCGCTATCGTATTCCTTAACCACGCCGCCTTTCAGTGTTACTTTTACCATAGTCTTTCCCCTTTATCTTTCAGTTTATTAATTCATGAATTTGTTTGCCGGAGCGGTTCATGCGAGCGCGGACACCGTAAAAAAATCCCGAGGCAAACTGCCTCGGGATGAAGTTTTTTCTCCACGGTTCCACCCGAATTGTGCCTTGCAGAAAATGCAATGCACCGCTCAAATTGCTCTTTAACGGAAGCTGCCGGCGCACCTTTTCAGTGCGCTCTCGGAGAATGGTAGCCCTCGCAAGCGGTGCTGCACCTTTTCAGCTGCCGGTGCTCTCTGATAAGCCCTACTGTCGCGCCTTTTCTCGTCATCGATTTCGCTATATATAATAGTATCACTTTAAAATGGTGATGTCAACCAATTATTTCACGGTAATGGTTTTCACCTTCGACCAATTGCTCAAAACCTTTTTGCCGGAAATGTTCTTGTAAACCGCAATTCTGACATAGTAGCGCTTGCCGGATGCCAGGTTTTTGTAGGTCACCGAGGTGTTCTTTTTGCCCGCAATGTATTTGGTGGTGCGGTTCTTTTTAAAGTTTTTATCGGTGCTGAACTGCACACAATAGCCATCGCTGTAGCTCACCTGGTTCCAAGTGATTTTCAAGCGCTTTTTAGCGACGGAAATCAGGTTTTTAATCTGCGTGGCAGGGGTTTTGACTGTCACGGTAAGGGTGTAGGATTTACCGTTGCTGACATAGCACTTAATCTTTACCGTGCCCGCGGTCTTGCCGGTGACAACACCTTTTTCATTGACCGTGGCAATCTTGGTGTTGGAGGAGGTGAAATACACTCTGTCCACAATGCCGCTCGGGGTGAGGGTGGGGGTGATTTTCACGGTTTTGCCAACCTCCACGCTGCCGGCGCAGCTTGCGCTCACCGAGGTGGGACCGGTCGCCTGCTTGATGTTGTCTTGGTAAGAATAGTCGCAATTCTTGCATTTATAAAGCGTGTAACCGACTTTTACCGAGGTGGGTGAAATAACGGTTTTGCCGCCCTTGTAATTGTAATCATGCCCTCCGGCGATTTCAAACATGCCGTAGTACGCATTCTTGCACCGCTCGCATTTATAGTAAGTATAGCCGCTTCTTGTGCAGGTAGCGTCATAAGAGGTGGCGGCATACTTGTGGCCGAGCGCCGCGGACTGCTCCTCGGTATAGCTGTGACCGCAGTTTTCGCAAACATAGGCGGTGTAGCCCTTTTCGGTGCAGGTCGCTTCCTTGACAGTGGCTTTAAAGCGGTGCCCTGTCGCCGGCAGGAAGTGCGCCTTGCTGACCTCCTCGCAGCGCGAGCAGACAGTAATCTCCACTCCGCCCGCCGTGCAGGAAGCCGCAATCACTCTTTGCACAAAGTCGTGCCCCAATGCCGGCAGCACATCATCAAAATTCAAGCCGCAGCGCGAGCAAACGCCCGCCGCCTCGCCGGGCTCGGTGCAGGTCGGCTCCTTGTACTTTGTATAGTTGCGACTGGTGTGACCCAGCGGCGCAACGGGAACATCACTCTCAAGGATTTCACCGCACCTGTCGCAAATAATATCCTTCGTGCCGGGTTCTGTGCAGGTGGGCTCCTCCCAAATATCGTCTGCCTCCAAATGCCCTAAGGCTTCGACTGCCTCGGTCTTGGTATCACCGCAAATGCTGCAGGTATATATCGCTTCGCCCGCTTCGGTGCAAGTCGGCTCGTTGCCCTCCACATAGGCGCTGAAGGTATAATCGTGCTCATTGACCGCAACCGTGAAAGAAGCGGAGCGGGTCACCCCGTTTTCGGTATAGGAAACGGTAATCACCTTTGAACCGGTGGTGGAGGAATCAAAATCGGAAAGGGTATAACCGCTGACCGTGCGCGAGATACCGTTGGTATACAGCGCGCTGACCAAAAGACCACTGCTGTCAAGCAATTCTCCTTTACAGTAGTCGGTTTTGCTCGGCGGTGCGGTAATGGCAATGCTTGAAAGCGTGCTGTCAACCAGCTCGTATTCAATATTGTACTTTTCACAATAGCTGACAGCATAGGAGCCGGAATAGCAGTATGCCACAAAGCCGGGGTCAGTCGCTTCAAATGCATCCACACCGATTTCCGAAACGGATTTCGGAATCAGCAGGCTTTTCAGCGCCTTATCATCCTGAAATGCCTGCTTGCCGATGTAGGTGACCGTATCGGGAATATTGATAGTGCTTAGCTTATTGATGTTGCCAAACGCATTGTTGCCGATGTAGGTGACATCGCCGAGAATGGTGACGGTTTCCACATTAAACGCGCCGATAAAGGCAAGGTCGCTGATTGCCACCATGCCGGTGCCGACGGTGATGGATTTTAAGTTAATCGCACCGTCAAAAGCATAGTGCTCAATGCTTTTAACCTCGTTGGGCACGACAAAAGCGGTATCCGCCTTCGCGACGGGGTA
Source organism: uncultured Eubacteriales bacterium (assembly GCA_900321665.1). GTDB lineage: Bacteria > Bacillota > Clostridia > Oscillospirales > Acutalibacteraceae > RUG714. The sequence goes on along the minus strand of ONWY01000058.1, from coordinate 777 downwards.
GGAGTAGATAATGCTGCCGTCCTTGCTGTAAAGCACACCGCCGACGCTCTTGAAATACGGGTTGGCAGCGGAAACATTGATGCTCGCAAGGCGCGGTGTTTCACTGAAAACATTGGTACCGAAGTCCTTTAAACCGGAGCCGAAATTGACCGTGGTCAGCTGCTTGCATTTTTCAAACGCAATATCGCCCACTCTGGTAACGGAATTGGGCACTGTCACTGAGGAAAGGGAGCACTCCGAGAAGCAGACATCCTCAATCTCCGTGACCGGGTAATTGCCGATTTTGGAGGGCACGGTAAAAGCGCCGGTATCTGCCTTTTTCTTATACTCCACCAAGGTTGCCTTGCCGCCGGAGATAAGGTACTCATACTTACCGTCTGCACTCGTTTCGGCAAAGGAGGAAACTGCCGCTGTGTTCACAACACCCAACAGCATGACTGTACACAATATAAGAGAAAGTATCTTTTTCATTTGTGCCTCTCCTTTCCGCTTTTGCCGATTTAAGAGCTTGTAGACTATTTCATAGTAATTATAATATTTTAAAATAATAATTGCAAGATACAAAATAGATAAAAAAAGCGCAGTGAAATCATTCACTTCGACAAATACTAAAGCGCTAAGCTCGCTGCGCGAGCAAATTAGAAATTAGGAATGAGGAATGAGGAATTGAGAAAGGGCTCTGCCCTTGCCCGTTCCGCTTCGCTCTATGGCTCGCTGCGCGAGCAAAGAAGAAAGAAAAAAGAAGAAAGAAGAATGGTGGTGGCAAGGCTATGCCTT
>ONWY01000214.1 GCA_900321665.1 uncultured Eubacteriales bacterium | reverse complement strand
ACATTTCTTTAAAATAATCATTATTCTTTTTAAACCCAGCCTTAATAATATATGATTCAACTAGATTTTCCATCAAATGACCACCTCTGTTTTTTCTTCCGTTTGAATCAAGTCCTGTTTCAACGCCGGTGACATAATCCACTAAATTAGAAACGATTTTATTCGCAATAAGATTAAATAAGCCGGTCTTTCTCATAAAGAGTTTATACTCTTCAATAGATAATGATTTTTGCTTAAAGTCATATGTACATTCGCCGCCACTGTCTATAGCATAAATCTCACTTGCTCGCACGGCAAGCAAAAGAGGAATACACTTTAAAGTCTCAGGATATTGTGTAATAATTTTTTCAAAATCGTTCTCAATGTCGCGTGAACCAACCAAGGAATTAAGAATATTCAATTCGACTTTGATTGCATCAACATTGCGATACACTTTTTCAAAATCCGTGTAATAATCGTAACTTGCAATACTGCTTCTAAATTCACCCAACCAAGTATTAAAATCTCTCATTTAATATTCCTCTCAATAACTTTTTATTAGTAATTCACTTATTTTCCCGCGCCCGTTTTTTTGGCTGTTAATAGAACGTTTGGCGGAAATTCTATGTATTTTTAACGGCTGATACAGTTCATCAAAGAAATCATCTTCCGGATTGGTGTTTTTTGGATCGGAATTACTTGCCAACACCTTTGCACCTTTTGCCGCTAATTGCTTGATATATGCCGCCAATTCAACTTGATTCTTGTCGTTGAATTCTGTTTCATTGTAAGAAGTAAACTCGGCGGTTTTGCTTAGCGGTCTGTAAGGCGGATCAAAATAGACAAAGGTTTTTTCATCAATAAAGGCTTCTGTATCTCTATAATCGCCTGCCATTATTTGAACATTTTGCAATTTCTTTGAAACAAGCAGTAAACTTTCCACATCACAAATCGTCGGATTCTTGTAAGAACCCATCGGCACATTAAATTCGCCGTGTCGATTCACTCGATATAACCCGTTGAAACAGGTTTTATTGAGATAGATGAACAAAGCCGCTTTAAGTGTTGCATTGGCGTTTTTTTGACCAATGAGATTATTATACAAATTTCTTTGTGTATAGTAATACTCTTTTCTTGCCTCATCAACTAAAGTGAGGTGTTCTTTCTCAAACTGTTGTAATATTTGAAGGAGTGAAGTGACATTATTTTTGATTTGCAGATAGGCGTTTATTAATTCTGTGTTACAATCGTTAATCATCACTTCTTCAAGCTGATAATTGTTGATAATATCAAACAACACTGCGCCGGCACCGACCATAGGTTCACAATACTTTGTGATGGTTTTTCCGAGGTCTTTCGGGTAAAATGTGCGTAAAGTATCAAGTAATTGCCCTTTGCCACCTGCCCATTTAACAAAAGGTTTTGTTTTAATATCATTTTCATATCTTGTTGTCCTGCCATCCGCAGGCTTTATCGCATCCGCCGGAATGATATACATATTGCCGAGAGTGGCAACGCCCGCAATACGATTCTCGCTGCATAGCGTAATCACCCTCCTGTGAGAGATATTCCACTTCGTTGCAGCTTCACTTGCTGTCATAAAACCAACCATAATGACTCTCCTTGCATTATTGTTACTTACATTATATTCCAAATCTGGAACAATAGCAAGATCCGATTTCCGTTTTTTCATTTTATCTAAGACAATTTGATACACATATACCCTAATCTTATACCCAACATTTATTTTTTGTCTGGTCTCCCTCAGGTCTCCTTACCGCGTTTTCCGAGTAAAAAACATAACACTTCGCAGACTTTTCCCATTGAATTTCTTGATTAAAAAACGCTTAATTTTCCTATACCTACACCACTTATACGCGTTCGATTCCCGTCCGGGTCACCAAAAAAGCACTTGCTTCGGCAAGTGTTTTTTAATTAAATCCACCCTCGCAGGTGGATGAAATCCTCGCAACGCTCGGATGAAATCGCAAGCGATGAGATCCTGCGTAGCAGGATGATTTTTGAGTATTAAAATGGGTGGATTTGATTTCATCCCAATCTTTATGATTGAGATTTCATCGGGCAAAGCCCGATTTCATCTTTTGCCTTGCAAAAGATTTCATTATTTTCCGCACCGCACCGACATCATTTTATCTTTTCCCCTCCCCACCGTATCCTCCCGCATACCGGGTTACCGAAAAGTGCCTGCTTGCGCCGGCGCAAAAATGCGGTATAATAGAGAATGAGAACCGACCGAGGAGGGAGCGCATATGCACGATATTTGGAATCCGTGGCACGGCTGCGTGAAGTGCAGCGAGGGCTGCAAAAATTGCTATATGTTCTTTCTCGATGCACAGCATGGCAAGGACGGCGGCAATATTTACCGCACGGGTGCGGGCTTTCGCTACCCGCTCTCGAAGGACAAAAGCGGGCATTACAAGGTCAAAAGCGGCGAGATGCTGCGCGTTTGCATGACAAGCGACTTCTTTTTGGAGCAGGCAGATGACTGGCGCGCGGAGGCTTGGGCCATCATCCGGCAGCGCCCCGATGTGAAATTTTTCCTGCTCACCAAGCGCCCGCACCGCGTGGCAGCGTGCCTGCCGCCCGATTGGGGCGAGGGTTGGGAGCATGTGATGCTCAATGTCTCTTGTGAAAACCAGCGCCGCGCCGATGAGCGCGTACCGCTATTGCTGCAGCTGCCTTTTAAGCACAAGGGGATTATGTGTGCGCCGCTCATCGGCGCAGTCAGCCTCGCGCAGTACCTCCCCGCAGGGCAAATCGAGCAGGTGCTGTGCGACGGTGAAAACTACGGCGGCGCAAGACCCTGCCGCTATGAATGGGTGCAGCAGCTCAGCGAGGAATGACGCCGCTACCACATCCGCTTCACCTTTTGCGGCACGGGAAACCGCTTTGTCAAAGGCGGCAAAACCTACCGCATTGAGAGCGCTGCCGTGCAAAGCGAGCAGGCAAAAAAATCCGGTTTAGGCTGGCGAGAATTGAACCCTGATAGGTTTCCATCGCCTCTTTCTCCAAAATATTTCGTTAAAACGGCTTGAAATGCGCCAGCATTCCTTCGCCCTTTTGCCTTATCTTTTGAAAAAATAGGCAGATGGAAACTGCAAAACACCTCCCGCTTAGAAATTTTTGTGA
>ONWY01000011.1 GCA_900321665.1 uncultured Eubacteriales bacterium | reverse complement strand
GGTAATTCTCGGGTTTGATGGTATCGAGAACCTTATTAATAATGTCTCTGAGCTTTTCAAGGTTTTCGGACTCGAGAATGGTCTCGACAATGCCGTCATCCACAACATCATCATAGAAATCCTTGGAGAGCAAGCCCAAAACGACTTCAATCAAATCGCTGTAAGGAGCGAACAGCCCTTTGACAGCATCCATATCCTTCACTTGGTCATAGATATCGACAATCTTCGGAAGGAGTGAAAGCACTGCGTTTACATAGTGGTGGTTGGCGGTGCCGTCATCATAAGCACTCTTCCACTGTGCGATGAAGCCTTCGCTGTCATCACCAAAGATATTTGCCACAGCATCTATTAAATCTTTATACTGATCTATAATATCTCTCAGGAAGCCCATATCGTAAACAGTGTCTACAATATCCTTCAGCGGAGCGATACGATTGACAATGGCAAGTACCGGGTCATCAACAAAATCATCATAAAGGGTGCTGAGGATACCTTTGTCGCCAAAGAGAATATCCTCGATTTCCCAAAGTCTGGTGGTGTAATCTTCGCCGGAGCCGATCTTATCACCAAACAGGGAAATTAAATTATCTACTATTGTTTTAAGAGCGTTAACACGGTCGGGTGCGACAAGCATTTCAATGGGCTGGTTCGCTTCAAAGTAATCATAAAGCGAGTTGGTGTTTTCATCACCGCCCAAGAATACCATCAGAGCATCTAAGAGATTCTCCAATGCTTTTTGCTCAAGATTCAAGCCTTCTAAATCATAGCTATCGATATAGCTTTGTTGGGCATTCTTATCTGCCACATATTCCTGAATCTTGCTTTCTTCCGCTGCGATGTTGGCTTCATAGCTTGCAATCGTCTCGTTGCGGATAATGGCAATCGCTTCTTCGATATCCTTCACGGTATAATCGCCGATAGCGGGAAGAGAGGTATCGGAAAGTGAGATAGTGGCATCGGCAGCCGCCTTTTCGATATCATCGAGCACTGCGCCGCTTTCATACTTAGCAAGCTCGGTAGCTTTGTCTTCGGCTGCAGCTCGGTCATCTGCCAAAGCATCTTCCGCTGCGCTCAAAGCTGCTTGCGCATCGCTCAAAGCCGCTTGCGCGTCTGCCTTCGCTTGCAAGGCATTTGCGACCGCTTCATTAATATAAAGCCCGCCATTCAGGATGCACTCATCAATAAAGGTATCGGGGTCGCCGTCGTAAGCTTCCATATTATCAAGAATCAGGGTGACCAATTCATCAAACTTGCCGGCACCGAAGTTGTCATTAAACTCCTCTTCACAATCAGCGCGCAAGGTGTCAATCATCGAAGAATCCTGCAAAACAAAAATATCGATCAGGTCTATATAGAACGGGTCACTGTAGGGATAATCCGACAATGCCTGCGCTGCCTCTAAGTCTGCTTGTGCAGCATCTACATCGTTCTGTGCATTATCGACATCGGTCTGTGCTGCAGCAACATTCGCTTCATCCTGCTCAATAGCGGCTTCAAGCGCTGCGATTTCAGTGCGCAAGGAGGCAATCTTTGCTTCGAGTGCCGCTGTTACCGCCGCTTCATCATAGGCGGTTGCCTCTGCGGGGAGAAGCCCTGCTTTCTTCGCTTCGGCTAACTTTGCCGCGTCACTTGCCGCCTTTGCCTGGTCAAGGTACACTTCCCACTGCGCAATCTTTGCATTGGCTGCATTGATTTCCTCTTGGGCGGAATCAATTGCCACCTGCGCGATGGAAATCAAAACATCATCGGAAAGAGATGCGTTTTGCGCGATCATATATTCTTTATAATCATCAAGCAAATAGCCGATTAAACCGATTTTGGTGTTGCCCTGCGCATCCTTGTAGTTGATGGCGGATTTCACCACATTACCCAGCTGCGGCAGCTTATCTACCAAAAGGGTCTTGAGCAGGTCGCCGCCGTTGGCATCTACCTTATCGGAGAAATTGCTGAACAAATCAAGTGCCGCAGCAATGACCGGCAGATACTGTTCCATCGTATACGGACCGGTGTACTGCAAAACGCCTTCATCATCATATGCATCGTAGAAGGTGGTGTTACCTTTACCATCAAAGTAGATGTGCTCAATCTCAAACAAATCAAAGGATTTGTATGCATCATCTTTACCGTTAAAGATGCTCATAACAAGGTCTAAAATAGCGCTGATACCCTCTGCATCGGAAACCTTCTTGAGAATTGTGGTGACCGGTGCGGTCTTGAGGTCATTCAACAAATCGCACAGCAATTTGGTCAACGCGGTGCCCAAGCCGGGCTGCGAGGTAATCTGACCAAGCTTGTTATTATCGGCGATTGCGATTTTGATAAACGCATTGGCAATATCAAGGTTACTTGTATCGCCTGTGAAATCCTTCCAATTGAAGCCGGCTTCGGCAATTTCTTCCAGAGTCTTGCCCTCTTTTTCAAGAGCGACATACTCGAGCAATTTTGCCTGCTGCGCGGGAGTAAGGTCAATGATCGGCACAACCGGAGAACCATCATAACCGAAGTTCACAAGATTGGTGTTGATGGTATCGAGATAGTTTTCATCCAACAAATCGCTCTCTAACCCGGCAATGTATGCAAAGGCAGACGGAGTCGCCAGGTTTACGATAGCGGGAAGATTGGTAAGATTGCCTGTAACATATTCCCAATCGAGCGAGCTCAACAGCGGAATTAAGCACGAAACAATGCTATCGTATGTAGGCTGTACATCGGGGAACATGCCCTTCAGCGCATTGGCAGCGGTGACCATGATATCGCCGCCGTCAGCCAGCACAAGATTTTGCACCAAGGTGTCTAAATTCTTGACATAGCGCAGCTGCAGTGCGGGAACACCGAACACCTCGAGGTTATTTAACAGCTCCATCAGCTTTTCATCACCAAGATGAATGAGCGCGGAGCCATCGTTGACATACTTGCCGATAGCGCCTTCAATCAGCTTATCTAATGCAGCTGCCCATTCGCCGTCTATCCCCTTGAGGATTTTTCTGCCGTTTTCCTCGTAGATGAGCTTGCCTTCAATGGCATCCGCCACCAGCTTATCGAGAAGGGCGATTAACTGCTCGCCGTCAAGATACTTGCCGAGGGCATTTTCCACCATCTTGTCAAACTCGGAAAAGCTCGGGAATAAAGCATCAAGATACTGCATATCCGGGAGGTTGGCAATCAGGTCTGTCAGGAGGCTCTTGATGGTGCCTTTTAATGCTTCATCAAGCACACCTGCATCGAGGTACTGCTGCAAAAGCTTTGCAAGCTCCTCGTTACCCAATTCGATCAACCACTGACCGCTTTCCAAATACTTGGTAATGTCCTCTTCACTCAAAAGAGAAGCGATCAGGGAATACAGAAGTTCATTGAGTTTTTCCTCGTTGATATAGCTTGTTTTAAGGAAGTCGTTGCCCTTTGCGAGCAAGTCCTTACCGCTGACCAAGCTGTCAAGCTTGCCTGTGATATCCAAGTCATAGGCATCCAGCTTGTTGTCAATCAAGTCGAGAACGGTGGTAGCTTCTTTGTACGGGTCGTGATTGTTTTTGTTACAAGCCGACGCGTAAAACACGGATGTTACCATCGTTGTCAACATGACCAAAGCTAAAACAACACTGAGGATTTTTTTGCTTGTCTTCATGTTTTAACACTCCTTATATGATCTTTCTTACAAATATATAAATAAATATATACCGTGAGTTACAATTATCATACAACTTTTGCCTGCATAAATCAATATTATAAACAGAATTTGTTCACACTTATTTCACATTTCGTATAACTTTACAAGAAAATATTTTTTAATTTGTGCAAAACAGAGATTTTTTTGAATTGTAATCTTTTGTGCAAATTGCTGTAAAATTAACTAAAAAATGGAATATTTTGCTAAAATTTCAGCGTTTTGACGAATGTATTTTTTGTCTATGCGCTTGCTTTTGCCGCTTTTTTTACACTAAAACGGCAAAAAAAGAAGCCGCCTTCCTGTCGGAAAGCGGCTTCGCAAAATTCAGGTTTTGGGTCTGCCCCGTGGCTTGCAAGCGCTAATAAACCACGCTTTGCGCTTGCGCGCCATAGTTGGCAGCTGAGAGAATGACCGACACATCGGCAATGTCCACACAGCCGTCGCAATTAATATCGTAGCTTTGCGCCGCCGTGCCGAAGGCATCCTCCTGCAGCAGCAAAGCAATATCCTCAAGATTGACCACCTTGTCGCCGTTCACATCGCCCAGGCTTACGGCAATCAGGTCAAGCCCGTCGCGCGCGTGGGCGGTTAAATCGGTCGTATCATCACCGATAATATCAATCGCTTTAATCTCAAACGCGACACCGGTGCGGGTTTCCAAGCGCAGCTCGTATCTGCCCTCGGCAATGCCGGTGAAGCGGAAGCTGCCGTCGCTGTCCTTTTTCACCTCGCAGGAAGCGACAAGTGTCTCCCCTTGGTAGAGCTGCACCACCACATCGGTATAAAGCCGTGCCGTATCAATTTTACCGCTCAGATTGCCCTCGGTGCCTGCCTGCTCGCCAACGAGCTCTTTGATAAAGGAAAGCCCCAGCAAATCAACAAGAAGCTGATAAATTTCCCCGATGCGGTCCACCACACTGCGGGAGTAGGAAGCAGCCCAATCATCGGCAAAGGCTTCATCAAAAATATCGCCCACATCGCCGTTTATCTTTTTGAGTTGCAAAACATCGTGCACCGGCGCCTCCTCTAAGGCAAGGAAGCCGCTCTTGATGGTTTGAGTGAGTGCAAGGATTAAGTTGCCGACAGCGCCCACCGGGTTTTGCTTAAACTGCTCGGGGAACTGCGCGAGCGCCCCGGTATAAAACGGCTCAAAATCGGGTGTAGCCGCAATGAGCTGGCGGGCAGTTTGCGCATCGAGAATGCCTTCGCTCACCAGGGCATTCAGCGCCGGTTCATAGATGCCCACAACCATTTCGACCAATGCCTGCAGCCTGCCGCCGGAGGTCAAAATCCCTATCACATCGCGGTTCATAATGTAATGATACACATTTTCGCTGCCATCGGCGGCATCGCCCATCATCACGGCAATCAAGCCGTCTGCAATCACATCGGAGGCTGTTGCCGCCAAGGGAATCAGCGCCGGATTAAAGCTGCCCTTAGCGCTGTCTGCCGCCGCCTGTTCCGCGCGGTAAGCGGCAATCAATTCATTTTGCGCCGCCACCTCGGCATCAATCTGTGCCACGGTTTCATTGCGGATAATGGCAATCGCTTCTTCTATATCCTTCACGGTGTAATCACCGATTGCGGGAAGCGAGGTGTCGGAAAGCGCAATCGTGCAATCCTCTCCCGCAGCCGCAATCGCTGCGCTGACTGCGCCGCTTTCGTACTGCGCGAGCGCGGTGCTCTTTGCTTCGACAGCAGCTTGGTCATCTTTTAACGCCTGCTGCGCGGTGGTTACAGCCGCCTGCGCGCTCGTAAGGAGCGCTTGTGCATCCGCCTTCTGCTGCTCGGCAGCTACGACCGCTTCATTGATATAAAGCCCGCCATTGAGAATGTACTCTTCAATAAAACTGTCTGCGTCGTAATCTTCGAGATTTTCCGTAATCAAGTCAACCAGCTCATCAAACTTGCCTGCACCGAAGTTTTCATTAAATTCCTCCTCGCAATCATCGCGCAAGGTATCTATCATCGAGGCATCCTGCGTATCAAAAATGTCAAGCAGGTCAATGTAGAACGGGTCACTGTAGGGGTAATCCGCGAGCGCCTGCGCTGCCTCCAAATCCGCCTGTGCAGCCGCCACGGCATCCTGCGCGGCGCCGACCTCTGCCTGCGCTGCCGCAATATCCGCTTCATCCTGCGCGGTAGCGGTTTCGAGCGCTGCAAGCTCAGCGCGTAAAGAAGCGATTTTGGCTTCAAGTGCCGCTGTAACAGCCGCTTCATCGAAGGCGGTTGCCTCTGCGGGGAGCAGCCCCGCTTTCTTCGCTTCGGCTAACTTCGCCGCTTCGCTTGCCGCCTTTGCCTGCACAAGGTAATCTTCCCACTTTGCAATTTTTTCATTCGCTTGCTCAAGCCCCTGTGCCGTATCGGCAATGCGCTTATTCGCTAAGGAAATCAACACATCATAGCAAAGCGAAAGATTCTCCGCCTTCAAATAATCGCCATAGCCGAGCAACAGATAAAACAGCAAGCCTGCCTGCTCCTTGCCCGCGGCATCATTATAGCTGATGACGGATTTAATCAGGTTTTTCAACTGCGGGATTTTGTCATACAACAGGGTCTTTAATAAATCGCCCTCGTTTTTCTCAACATCGGCATCAAGCCCGCTCAGGAAATCAATGACAGCCGCAATCACCGGCACATACTGCTCCATGGTTTTCGGACCGGTGTACTGCAAAACACCTTCCTCATCAAAAGCATCATAGAAGGTGGTGTTGCCCTCGCCGTCAAAATAGATCTTGTCGTTAAAATACATATCGAAGGATTTGTATGCATCATCCTCACCGTTAAACAGGCTCATAGCAAGGTCTACGATAGCGCTGATACCCTCTGCATCGGACACCTTCTTGAGAATTGTGGTAACCGGTGCGGTCTTGAGGTCATTCAACAAATCGCACAGCAATTTGGTCAGCGCAGTGCCCAAGCCGGGCTGCGAGGTAATCTTACCGAGCTTGTCATTATCGGCGATTGCGATTTTGATAAACGCATTGGCAATATCAAGGTTACTTGTATCGCCTGTGAAATCCTTCCAATTGAAGCCGGCTTCGGCAATTTCATCCAGAGTCTTGCCCTCTTTTTCAAGAGCGACATACGCGAGCAATTTTGCCTGCTGCGCGGGAGTAAGGTCAATCATCGGCACAACCGAAGAGCCTTCGTAGCCGAATTGCACGAGGTTGGAGTTGATGGTATCGAGATAGTTTTCCTCCAACAAATCGCTCTCTAACCCGGCAATGTATGCAAAGGCAGACGGAGTCGCCAGGTTTACAATAGCGGGAATATTGGTAAGATTGCCCATCACATAATCCCAATTGAGCGAGCTCAACAGCGGAATGAAGCACGATACAATGCTCTCGTAGCTCGGCTGCACGCTCGGGAACATACCCGCGAGCGCTGCCGCTGCCTGCTGCATCACTGCCGAATTATCGCCCAACAGCTCCTCGCTGATGAAGCGGTTTAAATAATCTACTTTAATATAGTTATAAACACCGTAATTATCCAAAAATTCATTGATGAAAGCACTTAAATCCGCCAGGATATTTTCGCCGCCGCCTGCGCCGATGTAGCGCCCCGCCGCACCGTCAATATACGCATCGAGCTGTGCAAAGAGCGGGTCGGTGACAGGAGCAATGGCATCCCAATCGATGTTTTCAATTTCATCGACAAAGTCCTTCAGCCCGTACACAAGCGCAACAAGTGCCTTTGCAGGCGTTTGCTGCATCATCGTGTCATACACACCCTCAAAAGCGCCAAGCAGGCTCTTTAGCAGCGGTGAAAGGGTTTGCACCACCGCATCTATCAACGCCGTATCCGGCAAGCCGGCAAGCGCCGCTTGAGAGTCGGTTATCACCTTTTGCGCGCTTTGTATCATCTTTTGGTAAACTGCCTTTTCCTGCTCGGGCGCATAAGCATTTTGCAGCGCCTCAAGCTGTGCGGCAATATCATCTGCCGCCGCGCTCTTTTGCGCGATTTGCGCCTTGATAGCGCTTTGCTCATTCAGATTATCCGCCAAAGCGGCTTCGGTTTGCTCCACGACGGCTTTTGCCTCAATATAAGCAGGGTCCGCCTCAATCTGCGCGCGTGTTTCCTCGTTCATCTGCGCTTCAAACTCCGCAAGGGTATCATAGTAGCCCTTGACCTTGTCCTTGGCAACGGCTTCCTCACTTTCGAGCGCACTTAAGCGCTCTTGCAACGCGGAAATTTCCGCTGCTGCCGCATCGAGAGCCGCTTGCGCCTTGGCAATGGCGGTTTGCTGTGCCTCGCCGCTGTCAATCGCATCGATTTTCGCTTGTGCAACGCGTGCTTCAATCTGCGCCGCCTGTATATCGCTTTGCAGCTTGCTTTGCTGCGCGCCGATGGTTGCCGCGCCGGCATCAAGCGCTGCTGCCGCAAGGGCGGAGAGCTTGCTCCACCTGGTTGATAAAACGCTCTCTAAAACAGAGCTTTGCAGCTCGGGGTAAATGCCTGCCAAGAAATCAAACAATGCATCTGCCGCCGCCAGGTATTCACTGACCATGCTCGGGCCTATGTAGGAGTAGCTGCCATCCTCGTTTTGCTCTGCAAAAGGAATGGGTGTGCCGTCGGTATCCGCATAAATGCCCTCTTGGAAAAGCTGATATGCATAATAATCGGTTCTTACGGTTACGCGGTTTGCCGTCTCGAGCACAGCGCGCAACAGCCCATGCATCCGCTCATCGGAAAGCACCTTGAGAATCGCGCTGACCGGTGCGGTATGCAAAGCATCCAAAATATCGGCTGCTGCCTGTGCCAATGCCTGCTTATGCTCCGCTGTCAGAGTGAAATCTACAGCGGTTTTGATAATGGCAGGCAGGCGCTGCTCATCGGCAACAAAAACGAGCAACACGGTTTTTAAATATGCGGTGGGAGTCATCTCGCCCAAATAATTGCGCACATCGAAATCGGACAAATTCAAATCGCCCGCTTTCCACTTGGCATAGTAATCCTCAATTTCCGCCTGCTGTGCGGCAGAAAGCGCAAGCACCGGGGTCTGCGTGTCAAAGCGAAGCGCCTCGGGAAGCGCCGCATTGATGGATTCAATATACGCAGTGCCACCCAAATAGGCTAAATTGTATACCAAGGAAAGGTCGGTGGTTTCCACCTTCTCCGGCTCCCTGAAGACCTCTGCATTTAAGGAGCCGAGCACTCTCGCAAGCGCGAGCTGCAGGCCATCCTCATCCGCCGGGTACTCGCCCTCGGTATAGCCCATCTGGTAAAACAAATCGCCCAGCTGCGCGCACAAGGTCTGCGCCAAATTCGGCAGATTATCGCTCAACAGCTTATCTGCCTGCTCCAAATTCAAAAAATTGGTTTCAAGATAATTTTTTAACGCCTGCCCATCGGTCAGCATGGTTTGGATGCCGGGCACCGCAACACCGCTTTGCGCCTCTTGCGCGGCAGCGACGACAATCCCTGCCGAGCACACCGATAACAGCATCACCAGCGCCAATACAAGGCTAAGCACCTTTTGAAGCGATTTTTTCATCATACCTACTCCTTTTAGAGGATTTAGGTGCCGAGAGTCGAGGACAAATTGCAATATGCACCTATTCAGTATTATTATAATATATTTGCAGCACAATTCAAAGTCGCAAAATGGCAAAAAAGAAGTGCTCTTTTTTGCGCATAATCACGAAGAGCATGATACCGGCTCCGGGTAATTGCCCCCTATGCGGATAAAGCTGCGGGTTCGTGCGTGACTGATATGCCATACTGAAAACAGGCTTCCCGCACGAGCGGAAAGCCTGTTGGTTTTTTTAAAAATCAATCTAACCTGTCTTGGTTTTTCTTTTTATTTTCGCGCACAATGTATGCGATGGTGATTGCGGCTGCCACGACCACCGTGGCGGTGATGACAATGACCATCAGCGGAACGGCAGTTACCTTGGTGCTATCGTAACCCTTTTTATCCTCCTCCGCCACATCGGGAAGGGTGGTCATCTGCGAAAGGAGTAAAGAGCCGTATTCTTCATTAAAATCCTTCGCAAACTCGGCAAGTAAGGCAATATCCTCCTCCGGGTTGCTGCTGCCCTCCACGGCAATCACAAAGGCAAAGGGATTAGAGGAATTGACAATGCCCATATCCATGCAGGTTCCGCTTGCTTTATCTATCCCATAGCGGTGGGTGATTTTGTAATCATAAATATAGGTTTCGCTATAGCGGTCCATGCTGAATTGCTTAATCGGGTCAATGAGCATATGCTTAAAATCCGTGCTGCAATACAGCGCTTCGTTGTAGTACTTTGTTAAGAAATCCAATGCGTATTCACTCGAAAGCGCATCGGAGGTGTAGAAATCATCATCCACCTTGGTATAGGTGATTTCATACAGCGCTCTTTTGACCGCTTCCATGCCGCCGTATTTTTCAATCAGCATAGCGGTAGCATCTTCATCGTGCCCGTAATCCTTTGTTAAGGAGCGCAAAAAGACGGTGCGCAGATTATCCTGCCCGACATCTTCATTCAGGTGGTGCTTGCCGCTGACCAAATCCTTAAAATACAAATATGCCAGCGGGAATTTCAGTGCATCGTTTGAAGCAAACAGGCGATCGCCGTTATAGACATAGCGCAGCTCTCGGTTAAAATCGCAATAAGCAAAGGTGAGGTTTTCCGCATCGATGTTGTTCTTCGCGGCAAATTCCTTCAGCTCCTTGCCCAAAATAACCGCATTGTCCGCCTGCGTGGTCGGTTCCTTTTCGGCGGAAGCAGTGGTCTGTTTTGTCGGCTCGGCTTGTGCATCGGTAGCCGCTTCGCCGGTTGTTGCCGCAGAGGTTTCGGGAGCGGTGGTATCGCCGGGCGCAGCAAAGGAACACACCGATAATAATACCAGTGCCGCTAAAATGATGGATAACAGCTTGATTGCTCTCATAGTAGTCCCTTTTCCTTAAATGCTCTATACAAAATAATATTATAAAGCTTTCTTACCAAAAAATCAACTTTTTTCGGAGATTGACACTTTTTGTAAAGTTTTCCGGTGCTTCACCGCCGCTTCGGAGCAACGGAATGTGCAAAAAACCGCCGCTTTCGGTGCGACGGTTTGCGTGCTGTATTCTTTACTTCAAGGAATCCAAAACATCATCAAAATCGGTGGAAACCGCAGGCTTTTTGGGCGCTGCCGGCTCGGTGGCAGGCTCCTGCTCCACGCTGATTGGCTCGTGCTTTGCTTCTGCCGCCTTTTTATAGCGCTCCTTCTTGACCTTCTTCGCATGCTCCTGGCGCAAATCGCCCATGCGGTTAATCAGCCCGCTGATGGTCAGCGAGAATACCACCATGCAAAGCGAATAGAGCGCAACGGCAATCATGGTATACATAAAGTAAAACGGAAGGGCTCTCATAATGATTTTTAAAATCACAAAAAGCACCGTTGCCACCAAAAACTCCGCCACAAAGGAGATGGAAATCACGCGCAAGCACGCAGCGGTGGAAGCGCGAAACGGCTTTTCGGACTGCCCGTTTTTTGAAATGAAATAGATATTTAACAATCCGTAGGCAAACGGAACGCACAGCACAAAGACATACATGCTCATCACGCGGATGTAGGTATTATTAAATAAATTCTCAAATGATTGGTTCATAATAAACGCAGTCATTTTCGGCGCCACGGCTGTGGAAGCCGAATAATACGCGACATGGGAATTTTTTAACCACTCCAACACGGTCGGTGCCGCAATCAGGCAAAAAATCAACTGCCCTACCGCAAACAGCGAAATAACCGCGAGCATAATGATGCTTAAAACCGAGGTGGTCTCTGCAGATATTTTTTTCATATACTTTACCTCTATTTGGTTTAATTCCCTACTATTATATAAAATAAGGCGCAAATTATCAACCGAAAATTTATGAATATTGTGTAAACTATTGAAAAAAGTTTCAATTTCTTATATTATTATATATTATGAGAATGAGAAAAAAGAAAAACCTGGAACCCCGCCTTGCCGCCTGTACCGATATCACGGTCACTCTCGGCGAGCAAAAACCGAATTGGAAGGCAATTTTCGGCAACAGCCACCCGATTCACCTCGAAATCGGCTGCGGCAAGGGTGCCTTTACGGCAGCGATTGCCGCGGCACACCCCGAAATCAATTTTGTTGCCATAGAGATGATTGCCAATGTCGCCGTTTCGGCAATGGAAAAAATCAAGAAGGCGGAATTGAAAAATGTCCGCTTTATGGTGGTCAATGCCGAGAAGCTGTGCGATATTTTTGAGGAAAACGAGGTGGACAGAATCTATTTGAATTTCTCCTGCCCCTTCCCCAAAAAGCGCTACGCAAAGCACCGCTTAACCCATGAAAACTTCTTAAACCGCTACCGCTACGTGCTCGGAGCCGGCAAGGAAATCCACCAAAAAACAGACAAGGAGGATTTCTTTGATTTTTCGCTTGAGCAATACCGAAAATGCGGCTGGGAGGTTAAAAACATCACCCGCGATTTGCACCGCAGCGAGTGGGCGCAGGGCAACATCATCACCGAATATGAAAGCCGCTTTTTAGCCCTCGGGCAACCGATTTTCCGCGCCGAGGCGGTTTGCCCGACAGATAAGCCGCAGGGCACCGAAGCATCCTAAATAAAAGCAAATCAATACCACCCGTCAAAGGGGCACCCGTTATACGGAGAGTACCGATAAAGAAGTATTGCCTCAAAATTCAATCTTTTCGCACAATAAGTGCGTTAAAATCAGCACATAGGCGTCAGCCTTATGTGCTGA
>ONWY01000219.1 GCA_900321665.1 uncultured Eubacteriales bacterium | reverse complement strand
TGCATGAGTTTCAGTTCTTCCTGGCTGGCATGGCCGGAAACATGCACGCCGTTCGCCTTTTCATATACCACTTCCGCGCCCAGCATATATAAATGGTTGATGGTATTGGACACCATCTTCTCGTTGCCGGGGATCGGCGCAGCGGAAATGATCACCGTATCGCCGGGAACGATCTGTACCTTGCGGTTTTCACCCATTGACATACGGGTCAGGGCGGACATGGGTTCACCCTGGCTGCCGGTACAGATTACAACAATCTGGTCATTGGAATAATTACGGATGTCGTCTATGTCGATCAACAGCCCCTCCGGCACTTTCAGGTAATCCAGCTTCAGGGAAATATTGACAACATTGACCATGCTGCGGCCCATAACCGCAACCTTGCGTCTGAATTTGACAGCCGTATCGCAGATCTGCTGGATACGGTGCACATTGGATGAAAATGTGGCAACAATGATACGGTGCTTTGCATGACGGAACTCGTTATCAAACGTTTCCCCCACAAACTTTTCACTCTGGGTATAACCGGGACGCTCCGCGTTCGTGCTGTCCGCCATCATTAAAAGGACTCCGCGGTCACCGTATTCCGCGAAACGGTTCAGTTCCATTACCTGACCGTCTACCGGCGTCTGGTCAATCTTAAAGTCGCCGGTTTGCAATACGATGCCCGCGCCGGTTTTGATGGCAAATGCCACCGCATCGGGAATCGAGTGGTTCACATGAATACACTCGATTTCAAATTTTCCCGCCTTTATCACATCACCCGCGCGGAAGCGCTTTAAAGTGCAGTTATTGAGGATACCGTGCTCCCTGAGCTTGATTTCAATCAAGCCGAGAGTCAGCGCTGTGCCGTAAATCGGCACATTGATTTCTTTCATCAAATAGGCAATCGCGCCGATATGGTCCTCGTGACCGTGGGTGATAAAAATGCCCTTGATTTTTTGCGCATTCTCTTTTAGGTATGAAAAATCGGGGATGACGGCATCCACACCGTGGAGCGAGCTGTCGGGAAATGAAAGACCGCAGTCGACAACAATCATTTCTCCATCGTACTCGTACACCGTGATGTTTTTACCGATTTCTCCCAAGCCGCCTAAAAAGGCAATACTGATTTTTTTGGGAGAGCGCTTATTCGCAGCAGCTCTTGCCCCTTTTTTGATTGTTTTTTTGTGCTGTGCGGATTTTTTGGCTTTTGCACTTGCCTCCGTCTTTTTCTTGCCTGTGCTTTTCTTCACCAAGGAAGCGGTCTTGCTCTCCTTGCCGGAGCCCTTCTTGTCGGATAATTGAATTTTCTTGCTCACGCGCCGCCTTGCCTGCCCGCTTGCAGGCTGTGTTTTTTTCTGATTAGCAGCCATTAAAAATAAATCTTCCTTTCTTAAAATTTATATAAACTCGTTATTTTAGAAATAAGTATATATTATTTTACAAGCATTACCACCCAAAGTCAAGGGTAAATTTGGCTTGCTAAAAAAAGCCTGCAATGCTATAATCAAAATAATCCTGCAGCGCCGCCGCGCATATTTTGCAGGCAGGAAACCGAAAATCACTTGGGAGAGCATATGAAACACATTCAATTATACACAGACGGCGCTTGTTCCGGCAACCCCGGTGCAGGCGGCTGGGGCGCAGTGCTCGTCTACAAAGGTATCGAAAAGGAACTCTCGGGCTACTGCGCGCAGACAACCAACAACCGCATGGAGCTGACTGCAGTCATCGAGGGCTTAAAGGCGCTCAAGGAGCCCTGCGCCGTGGAGCTGACCACCGATTCCAAATATGTGGCAGATGCACTGCAGCTCGGTTGGGCAAAAGCCTGGCAGGCAAACGGTTGGAGAAAGAAGGATAAAAAGCCTGCGCTCAACCCCGATTTGTGGGAAGAGCTGCTGCAGCTTTGTACCATTCACAAGGTGGATATTTGCTGGGTGAAGGGCCACGCAGGGCACCCCTACAACGAGCGATGCGATGCGCTCGCAACCAGCGAAATTGAAAAACACAGGTAACGAAAACACTGCATATTTTAGGATTATTTTTCTAAATTATAATCTGTTAGAAATATTAGTTTTAAGAAATGCAAAAAAGCTGCTTTTTTTGAAAGCAGCTTTTTCTTTTATTTCTCTGCGCAAAAGGCAGAGAAAAATGGTACAGTTATCGGTTATTTCGGTCTCTGTCTCTGCCTCTGTTCGGGCACTCGCCGTCATAATCCATCTCGTTATCGCAACCGCAAACATTGCAGCTCGCGCCGGTCTGCGGGAAGAATTCCTCGAGCGGGAAATCGAAGCTTCTGAAGACATCGCAGGGGCTGTCGCTATCCACATTGCACTCCTTTTCGGGCACTGCAAATTCATAAGCGGGCAAGGTCACCTGCACATCTCTGCCAAGCTGCATAATGGAAAACAGCCCGAGGGTGACCACTACCTTTTGCTCGCCGGTATTTTGCACGATCGTACCGCCCATGGCTTCATTCACCGCTTCGGGAATTTGCACGCAATCCGGTCTTCTGTTGTTGACAATATCGCTGCCGAGCACCATCGGTGTCATCGCCTGCACCTTCGCTACCGGCTCTGTAACAGAAGCGGGCAGAGGCGCTGTATCGGCGCTTGTGAAGGTATTTACCGCACCGGTTGCACCATAGAGCATAGAGCGCTTGGTGAAGGTGCAAATACCCTGCATGCTGTCAGGCGCACCGCTGCCGGGCTGATACACATTAAAATCCACTAAAAAGTAATAGGTGCACTCCACCGCATAGCAGCCGCGATTGTAAGAAACCTCATCCAAATCCACAAAAGCGGTCAAGATTTCGCAATCGGTTGCCTTTACAGAGCAGGCAGTTTCCACAAGAGCAGCATCCGCCTCCGGGAAAACCACCTCTAAATTTTCAAGACAGTCTCTGTCTGCACAAGAATCATAAATGCGTGTGATATCGGCGCTAAGGGCATTGCCGCAGTTGTTTTTTTGGTTTGTGTTGCAACAACCTGCCCCGGCGCTGTTTGAGCGCATATTTCTATTAGGCATTGTTGTTCCTCCTTTTCAATTGTAAGCTGTAACAGCTTCACTTCTATTGTATGAAGGCAGCCGGAAGCGCGTGCAAGCTTTTTCGGCACACTCG
>ONWY01000060.1 GCA_900321665.1 uncultured Eubacteriales bacterium | reverse complement strand
TCAGCCGCACTCTCAGCCGGTTACTCCAGCTCCCTTTTCTTTTGACGCAATCATTATACACCTTTTTCCGGCTGTTGTCAATGAGATTGTGCAATTTAGCGGGTTTTGATGTAAAAATATAAACCGAGAAGTGAAAATTCGCCTTCTCGGTTTGCTTTACATCATAATATACACAAGCGCTAAAGTGAGCAGCGGGTCGCTTTGCTCGCCTTGCAGGATAAAAAACAAGAGCATCATCAAGCTCCAATCCGGGCTTTGCCCGCGGTTGCCGCTAAAAAGGCTGCCCGAAAAGAGGGAAGCAAGCGGCGGCTTTGGCGGTGCTTGTGCCTCCGGCGGCTGCGGCGGTGGAGGCGGCGCCTCGCCGTGAAAGCGCTGCGCGGTGTGCTGCTCCGCCGCGCGAATCGCTCTGGCTCTGCGCATGGCTTCGTTTTCCACCGCAGAAAGGTTTTCATAAAAGTCCATAGCTGCCTCCCGCGTTATATCAAAGATGTGAATTTATCCAAAATCCCGCTTTGCTGCAGCGCGGGCAGCAGTGCTACGAGGTGCAGCAGGCGCAGCGCCTCATCCGCGCGCTTTTGGCGCGCTTCGCTTAGCAGCGGCTTGAGCGCTTTAATCAGCTCGGTGCGTGCATCGTCCCGGGGCAGCATCAGCGAGGAGATAGCGGAGAGGTCGAGCCCCGACAAATCCATGCCGCCCGCCCCGGCAGCAGGCGCCGCGGCACTCTCGCTGCCAAACAAATCGCTTGCCATAGCCTTTATTTTTTGCATATCGCTTTCATCTAAGGAGGAGAGAATTTCGCTGATATTATCCATGGCGCTTTCCTTTCAGCTTTTTCATCAGCTCCTTGGCTTGCGGCGAGGATAAGACGCGCTCGAGCTTTTTATCATCGCTCAAAATCTCCTGCAGCTTCGCTTGCTTTTTGGCGCTTAAATGCGATTTTGCATATTGCTCCAAATTCTTTTCATTCAGGTTTTCCAACAATGCATCAAAATCTTTTTCATCTTTCATTGCAATCTTTCTCCAATCGGTATATAATAGAGCAAATGTCTGTCAGTAATATCTATGTAAAGAAGGGCGCGATTATGAAAATTCTTGTTTTATCCGATGTGCACGGCTTAGCTTCTTATGCCGAGCGCATGGTGGAAAGAGAACAGCCGGACGAAGTGATTTTTTTGGGTGACGGCTTGCGCGATATCGAGCAAAGCGCGCGCTTCTTTCCAAAGGTGCGCTTTCATTTTGTGAAGGGCAACTGCGATTTTGCAGGCGAGAAAGAGGAGCAGTGCATCACCCTTGGCGGCAAAAGCATTTTCTTTACCCACGGCCACCGCTACAATGTGAAAATGGAGCGCGCGTTAAATTACATCACCCTGCGCGC
The DNA here is from genome assembly GCA_900321665.1 of uncultured Eubacteriales bacterium. Taxonomy (GTDB): domain Bacteria; phylum Bacillota; class Clostridia; order Oscillospirales; family Acutalibacteraceae; genus RUG714. The sequence continues at coordinate 5,844 of ONWY01000060.1, read as the reverse complement.
GCATGCGGCGCAGCTGGGGGCGGATATTGCGCTGTTCGGCCACACCCACCAGCCGGATTTAGTATTTATGAGCGGTATTTGTATGATGAACCCCGGTGCGGTGATGGCGGGGAAATACGGTGTTATAGACCTGGCGGCAGGAGAAATCAAACCGGAGTTAAAGAGCTTATGAGCAACAGTATTTTTACTTATGATAAGGAGAAATCGTGCAGCTATTGCGCCTTTTCGGCGCTAAGGGGCGAAGCGGTGGTTTGCACAAAGGGCAGCGAAAAGCAGTCTTGCGAGCAATTTCGTTACGATGTCTTTAAGCGCAAGCCGCACAAGACACAGCCGCTGCCGACTTTTGAGAAGGAGGATTTTTCAATTTGAAAGCAGCTTGCCGCGCTTGTTATCGAGCACAAAAGCGGCGGTGCACAGCACCAAGGCTGCCGAAAGCGGTGCGGAGTATGAGACTGCTTTGAGCTGCATACCGGGCGCGAGAGTGGGAATCGCCGGGTGAAAAAGCCGCATTAGCAGCAGGCAGTAGGCAAAGCTGAGAAGTGCAGCGGCGGCGCGCGCAAGCAAAAAGTATCCCGATTTGGTACCTGTCAGCAGCAGGTACTTTTTTATTTGGAAAAACACGCTGAAGCCGCCCCAACCGAGGATTGCCGCCAGCGCGGGGATTTGCTCGCGAAAGCGCAGGCAGCCGGTGGTGACCTCCAAAAGCGCGCCGCAATAGTCCAAAGCGCTTTCGCTTATCGGGACAAGAGAAAGCAGGTGCAGCAGTACATTAAAAAGGATAACATAGGCGCAAATGCCAAGCATCGCGCTCGTGGCGCTTTCCACACTGCGGCAGAGGACGGCGGAAAATGGCGCAGCTTCTTTGTAAAACTTCTCTACTTTACAATCCTCCTTTTTGCGCCAAAAAAGGGATAAAACAAGCCCGAGGGTAATTTGCGCAAGCAGGCACGCGGCATAGAGGATATAGCCGATGCTTTTGCTGCGGCACATACCTTCGCCGACTGCTAAAATGCAAAAGGCAGGTCCCGAGGCGCAGCAAAACAGCGGCAGGCGCTGCGCCTGTGCCGGCGTGATAGCGCCCATCTCCAACAGCCGCGCGGCAAGCATCGGTCCTATCGGGTAACCGCCGAGCATTGCGAGCAAAAACAGCGCCGCGGTTTGCGCGGGCAGGTGAAAGAGCTTGCTGTAGAGCAGGGAGAAACCGGGCATCGGCTGCGCGCTGTATTCCACTGCAATATTGCAAAGGCACAAAAAAAGAAACAGCGAGGGGATTAAGGTCTCGCCGCAGATACTTAAGCCCTCCTGCACACCGCTTCTTACCTGCGCCGAAAAGCTGACAAGGGCGGCGGCGCCAAGCAGGCAAAGTGGCAAGGCAATTGCCTTTACAGACAGGATTTTTTTCATTTTCATCTCGCCTCTCGGTTCAAAAAAGCTGTAGTTCATCATATGCTTAGTAGTGGTGATAATATGAAGCAAAATCAAAAGAAGCATTACTTTGCGGTGCCGCTGGAGCAAGCGGATTTGCCGCATTTCGAGCTCAACGGGGCGCGGCAATTATTGGTCGACGGCTGCCTTGGCATCCTGCACTATGATGAAACCAAGGTGTGCTTAAATTGCGGCAAAGAGGTTGTGGAAATCAGCGGCAGCAACCTTTCGCTCAACCACTTGGGCGACAGCGAAGCGGAGGTGAAGGGCGACATCAGCTCGCTGAAATTTGTATGAGAAGCTTTCTGTTTTACATTCTCGGGTCGATTTACTTTAAAGCGCAGGGCGGCTTTTCGGAACGCTTTTTAAACCTGTGCCATGTAAAGGGTGTAAAGCTCTTTGACTTAACAGAGAAGGAAGGGGTGCTTTTTGCCCGCACCTCTCTTTCCTCCTTCCGCAAAATCCGCCTGTGCGCGCGTCGCAGCGGGATGCGCATTAAAATTCTGGAAAAAAAGGGCTTGCCGTTTGTGTACGCGCGCTTTTCGAAGCGCGTCGGCTTATTTGCGGGCATTGCGGCAAGCTGTTTTTTGCTCTTTTTTTATTCGCGCAGTATTTGGTCGATTGAGGTGGAGGGAAATCAGGCAGTTTCGGCAGCGCAGATTAAGCAGGTGCTTGCGCAAAACGGCATTCGCGAGGGCACGCTCAAAAACAAGCTTGATAATGATGCGCTCTCCTTCGCCCTTTACGAGGGGATTCCCGAAATTGCCTGGCTCAACCTCGGGGTGGACGGCTCGCGGCTGACAGTCAATATCCGCGAGGTGGTGGAAAAGCCGGCATATGAGGATGAAAAGCAGTATTGCAACATCGTCGCGCGCGCCGGCGGGGTGATTGACACGCTGCGGGTGTATGCAGGCGAGAGTCTGGTGCACGAGGGCGATGGCGTGTACGAAGGGCAGCTGCTCGTTTCCGGGGTGCAACACCACGAGGCGGCAAAAAAGAACAGCTTTCACAAAGCGAAGGCGGATATTTTTGCCTATGTGGAGGTGCAGCAGCAATTTTCCATTCCCAAAACCTATCGCAAAACCGCCTTCACCGGTAGAGAGGCGCATTATAAAGTGCTGCGGTTGTTTCGCTTGCGCGTGCCGCTGTACCTTTTCACAGACCGCTTTGCCGAAAAGGAGCTCAGCTGCATCCAAAAGCCCCTGGTCATCCGCGGCAAGGAGTTGCCGCTGGGCATAGAGGAATACGCGGCAAAGGAGCAACGCAGCACCAAGCAGGCGGTCGACCGCGAAACAGCGGCGGTATTTGCGCGCACGAAGGCGGCAAAGTTTGAAAAAACTTTCGCCCCCGACACGCGCATTAAGCAAAGAAAAATCGATTGCAAGGAAAAAAAGGATGCCTTTGTTTTCACCTATTCCTACACCCTTTATGAAAATATCGCGGTGTCGGTTCCCATCGAAATGCAGGCTGATGCGCAAAAGGACTAAAAATGTGCATAATACTATAGAAAAGCCGTGCAAAAGATGATATAATAAATTAAATATAAGTATTTTTATAAAAAGAAAGGATATTATGGCACAAAGGATTATTGAAATTGAAAAAAGCGAGCAGGCGTTAAGCCTCTTCGGCAATTATGATGCCAATATCAAGCTCATAGAAAAGGAATACGGCGTGCAGGTCATTTGCCGCGGCAACGAGGTGAAGATTGTCGGCGAGAGCGCGCAGGTGGAGCGCGCCGAGCGGGCGATTGACTCCCTGTTGAGCATGATTTCCTCGGGCGAAAACTTAAATGTGCAAAACATTCGCTATACCATGGATTTGGTCGGCGAGCACAAGGAGAGCGCCCTCAAGAAGCTGACAGGGGATTGCCTTTGCATTACCGCCGGTGGCAAGCCGGTAAAACCGAAAACCGTCGGGCAAAAGGAATATACCGATGCGATTGAAAATAATACCATTGTTTTAGGTGTCGGCCCTGCGGGAACGGGCAAAACCTACCTTGCCGTTGCGATGGCGGTGAAGGCATTTCGCGAAAAGCAGGTCAGCCGCATTATTTTAACGCGCCCTGCGGTGGAGGCAGGCGAAAAGCTCGGCTTCCTGCCGGGCGATTTGCAGCAAAAGGTTGACCCTTACCTGCGACCGCTGTATGACGCGCTGTTTGAAATGCTCGGCGCGGAAAATTTCCAAAAGTACCAAGAGCGCGGCAATATCGAGGTGGCACCGCTTGCATACATGCGCGGCAGAACGCTTGATGACAGCTTTATCATTTTGGATGAAGCGCAAAACACCACTCCCGAGCAGATGAAAATGTTTTTAACCAGGCTCGGCTTCGGCTCTAAAATCGTGGTGACGGGTGACATCACCCAAGTCGACTTGCCCGATGGCAAGCGCAGCGGCTTAATCCAAGCGATGAAAATTCTCAAAAATGTGGAGGATATCTCTGTCAACAAATTCAGTGAAAAGGATGTGGTCAGGCACAAGCTGGTGCAGGACATCATCAAGGCATACGAAAAAGCAGAGAACAAGAAAAAATGAGCGAAGTTTATTTAGAATATACCAATGAGCAGTCTCAAATTGAGATAAGCGAAGAGCTGGTGGAGGTGATGCGCCGCGCCGCGCAAAGCGTGCTCGAGCGCGAGCAGGCGCAGGGAAATTTTGAAATTTCGCTGACCATCACCGACGCGCCGACCATTCGCCGCTTAAATGCCGATTTCAGAAATATCGACCGCGTGACGGATGTGCTTTCCTTCCCCTTGGGAGAAGGGGGCGTTTTTGAAAAAAATTTTGCGACCGGTGCCACCGTGCTCGGCGACATCGTGATTTGCGCCACGCGCGCAGCCGAGCAGGCGCAGGAGTACGGCCACTCGCTGCAGCGGGAGTTCGGCTTTTTGTGCGCCCACTCGGTGCTTCACCTGTTGGGCTACGACCATGTCGGCAGCGCGCAGGAGGCGGCGGTGATGGAGCAAAAGCAGGAAGCGGCGCTCGCGGCAATCGGGTTAGCCCGGTGAGAGCTAAGCAGAGAAAGGATGTAAAATGGGAAAATCTTTTATGCGCTTTTTGAAGGGCTTTCGCTATGCCTTTCGCGGGATGTTTTATGCGATGCATACCCAAAAAAATATGCGCTTTCACTTTGCCATCATGGCATTTATGTTTTTCTTTTTGTTAAGATATGATTTCTTTGAAATTTCGCGCGGGCAGTTTGCGGTGTTGGCGCTGACCTGCGGCATCGTGCTCTCGCTTGAGTTTGTCAACTCCTCCATCGAGGCGGTGGTGGATTTGGTATCGCCCGAGTACAATAAGCTTGCCGGCATTGCGAAGGATACCGCCGCAGGCGCGGTGCTGATGAGCGCGATTGCGGCAGTGGTAGTCGGGCTTATCATTATGCTCCAGCCGGAGGCTTTTTCCGCGATGGGGCGCTATTACGCGGCGCATATCGGCGAGCTGATTGCGGTGTTGATTGCGATTGCGCTGGCGGTGGTTTGGGTATTATTTCCGCGCAAGGATGTCAAAGATAAAGCAAAGGATAAGAAAGAGAAAAAATGAAAAAATCTGCGTTTATTTCCATTATCGGAGTGCCGAATGTCGGCAAAAGCTCCGTATTAAACAGGCTTTTGGGCACAAAGGTGGCAATCATCTCCCCCAAGCCGCAGACAACCAGAAATATCATTCAGACGGTTGTGACCAAAGGCGATGCCAATCCCCGGGAGGACATCCAGGATGTCCATTATTCCGATCTGGTGGGTGTTGTCAAAGGCCATATTCCCGTGATCGGTGCTTTTTTGACTGTTTTTAGTTCATCAGCAGGAAAAATATACGTGTTAATCTTTGCGCTTTGTGGTATTATGTTTAATATACTGGCAGGAAGGTTAAGGAATCGTACAAATGAAAGCGAATAAACCGGATGTTCTCTACGTGCGTATGCTTGGCGGTTTTTCCGTTCAGTATAACGGTAAACTGATTGCAGGCGGCTCTAAGGCTACGGATTCTCAATTTACTGATCTACTGCAGATTCTGATTCATTCGAGAGACGGTGTCACCAGAGACAAGCTGGAAGAGCTTCTGTTTTATGAGAGAGATATCAGCAACGTGCATCACGCGTTGCAGAGTGTTATCTATAACTCGAAAAAGAAGCTGGAGAAGGCAGGTCTTCCCAAGGTGCAGTACATTGTCCAGAAAAAGGGAGTCTTCTTCTGGACTGATGAGATTCCCATGGAGGTGGACGCCGATCTCTTTCTGAACACCATTGAGAATGCCAAAAAGAAGGAAGATATCCATGCACGATAACAAGAAGTATCATGAAGGGAGAAGAGACCACGGTCGCGGCGGCGGTGGAAAGCGCGCATGACAGATACGCCGGGATATTCGCTTACAATGACGAAAACACGCTGGCCAGCGTGCTGGTGGGCGACGTCTGCCCCAGCG
>ONWY01000092.1 GCA_900321665.1 uncultured Eubacteriales bacterium | reverse complement strand
GGTCTAAATGCGGCTGTTCAATGCGCTCGAGCCACGCCGAAGTAAATTTTTTGCGCAAAAGCATACAAAGCATAGGCGGGTTGGCAGGATTAATAAAGCTGCTTTCGGTTAAATGCACCCTGGCACCGTCTGCCCTGCAATTAAAATACAGCTTTTTTGCGCCCTGCCTTGAGCGCATAACAAATACCAGCTCTTCCTTAGAAGGCTGGTATATTTTTTCTACCCTTGTACCGACAAGCTCTGCCGAAAGCTGCTCGGCAAGCTTGTATAAAAATAATCCGTCTAATGCCATAATTATATATACGAAATCGGGTCAACCGATTTTAATCGCAGCACCTTTGCATCGGCAAATTCCATGGCAATTTTCACCGACAAGGTGTTCATGGACATATCCTCTGTTGTAAAGTGACCGGCATCAATTAAGGTTAAGCCGATATCCTTGGCGTGCAAAAATTGGTGATACTTGATATCGGATGTAACAAAAGCATCGGCAACGCGCGCTACCTCATCCGCAAAATCGGCGCCGGCGCCGCCGCATACCGCGATTTTGCGCACATTTTCTTTTGTGGAAACATATTTCACAAAGGGAATGCCGATATTTTGCTTAATCAGTAAGCAGAAATTTTCCTCGCTCATCGGGCTCGGTAAATACCCTAAGCGCAGCATTTCTCCACCCTCTTTGGTTTTTAACGGCTCAATGTGCTCAAGAGAAAGTGCATTTGCAAGCACTTGGTTAACACCGTCTTTCGCTTTATCCCACGGGGTGTGAACGGCAATGAGTGCAATATCATTGCGCGCCAGGCGATACACCGAATTATCCGCCGCAAGCTTTGAAATCGGCTCAAAAATCAGGGGATGATGGCAGACAATTAAATCTACCCCGTTATTGATGGCTTTGGTGATATTGGTCGGTGTGGCATCGAGCATTACGGCGATTTTATTCACCTGCATATCGGGGCTGCCCACCAAAATACCGCTATTATCCCATTCCTCTTGCGAAGCAAAGGGCATTTGCCTGTCTAAAAACTTGTACACATCTCCAACAGTAATCATCAGTATTCCTCAATTTCTTTTATTAATTGTAAAATTTCCTCCCGCATCGGCTCAGAATCTGCCTTATGCTGCAAGGAAGCATCTATTTTGCGCAGCCTTACTATCTCGCGCTGCCTTTTTTGCTCAAAGAGCGGGTGTGCTTTTGCGCCACCCAAAAGTGCATAAGCATTGCTGATTTGAACCGACTCACCGGTGTAGAAAACCTTTAGGATGCTATAGAGCTTGTCCTCCTCCGCTGCGAAGGTTTCTTCTCGCACCGCAAAGCCCTCGCGATATAAAAAAGTGCGCAGATAATCTGCTTTTGTCATCGGTTGTAAAATAAAGCAAAGCTGCTTTTGCCTGCTCAACGGACTTTGCGCCATCACGCGCGCAATCAGCTCGCCGCCCATGCCGGCGATAATGACCGTGTCAAACTGCTTGCCCTCGAGCGCCAGCATCCCGTCTGACAAAAGGAACTCAACACCCGAAAGCGCATTTTGCGCAATGGTTTGCCGCGCATTTTGCAGCGGCCCGGGATTGATATCGCAGGCATAAGCCGTGCGGATGATTCCGTGCTGCAATAAATATGCCGGCACATAGGCATGGTCGGTGCCGATATCGGCAACAATACTGCCGGGCTCTACATAATCTGCCACCGCCTGCAAGCGCGGTGTTAATACAACCATAAAAAAATCCCTTTCTGCTATTATTAATATAATAACAAAAAGGGAGATATTAATCAAGTTATATAGTGATTTTTTCCATTTCCCTACGCAGTTTTTTGAGGATTCTCTTTTCTAACCTGGAAATGTAGGATTGCGAAATGCCTAACATATCCGCAACCTCCTTTTGTGTTTTTTCCTCCTGACCCATCAAGCCGTAGCGCATAATCATAATTTCCTTTTCTCTGCCGCTCAAGCTGCCGACAAGCTCTAAAAGCAGCCTCTTTTCATCCTCGTGCTCGATGTTTTTATTCACCTCATCCGGCTCGCTGCCGAGAATATCGGCTAAGAGCAGCTCGTTACCGTCCCAATCCACATTGAGCGGCTCCTCGATGGAAAGCTCGCTTCTCTGGTTGGATATTTTCCTTAAGTGCATCAAAATTTCGTTTTCAATACAGCGGCTGGCATAGGTGGCAAGCTTGATATTTTTCTCAATCTTGTAGGTTCTGACCGCCTTAATCAGCCCGATGGTGCCGATGGATACCAAATCCTCCACCGGCACCCCGGAGGACTCGAATTTTTTGGAAATATACACCACTAAGCGCAGGTTATGCACGATTAATTCCTTTGAGGCATTTTCATCCCCCTGCGCAAGCTGCTCGAGGGCTTTCGCTTCTTCCTCGGCGCTAAGCGGTGCCGGCAAGCCGGTGATACCGTTGATAAAATGAAAATGCGAGCGGTGAAGGCGAAAATGTAATCGGTAGAAAAGATTGGCTATGGTATTTTTAAATTTCATAAATGCTCCGTTTCCGCAAATAATTTCGGGTTTAAAATGATATCATATTGCATATCCTTAAAAGCATCGCTGCTTTGCGCAATGTATGCCTCTTTTTCTAAAATCAGCTTGTGCCGGTATTCAATACGCATGCGCATTTTCACCGCTAAAAGTATGCCGTCGCCCCCAAGAGAGGAAAAAGGCACGATGCGCGGCAGAGGCGCTTTATCCATCGATTTAATTTTTCCGCTTTTGACTAAGCTGACAGGTGCCGCGGAAAACGGCTCGCACAGGTCATTGCCCGTATCACAAAAGCCGCTTAAGCGGTACTGCTGCCCTTCGTAATAAAGAATGACGGTATATATTCTCGTTGCCGCTCTTTTGCGCAAAATCAGGCGCGATATAAAATTAACGGCGATGTAAGAAACCGACAAAGCGATGATAAAGTGCAGCGGTGTGATGTTGATATAGGCAATATAGATGTTGGAATAAAAATTGCGGCTGTCAAATTTAGAAATCAACATGACAAGCCCGCCAAATGCGACATTCAGCGCCAAAAAAATAACCACATGGCTAAAAAAGGCACGCAGGTTCAGTTTTCCGAAGGCGGAAAGAATAATCAGAGCACAAGCCGCAATTTTCAGCGCTGTGCCGAGCAAAAAGTGAATTTCAATTAATATCGATAAAGCATAAGCCGCGCCAATCAGCGCCGCCAACAAAAAGCGCAGCCGCTTTAAAGGCGATTTTAATATCACAGCCGTCAGCACCAAAAGAATGTATGTAATAAACAGATTTAATAAAAAAAGAATATCGGCATAGATTATCATATTCCAATAATACTATACCGATATTTTATATTTTGTCGAACAAAGTGCTTGCGTGATAAACGAATCAGGCTTTACCTTACTTTTCAATCTCAATGCCGGTGATTTCCACATCAAATACCGGCTTATCGCCTGCACCGACCTTGACCGCTGCAATTTTATCAAGCACATCAAAGCCTTCGTACAGCTGCCCGAACACCGTATGCTTAAAATCAAGCCACGGTGTACCGCCGACCGCTTTGTAGTTTTCCTGCACGCTGTAGGGGTAGCCCTGCTCGCTCATGCCTTCCATTTGCGCGAGCATCATCGCGGGCACTTTATTTGCCTGCACCACAAAAAACTGCGAGCCGTTGGTGGAGGGACCGGAGTTTGCCATGGAAAGCGCACCTCTGTAATTTCTTAACTCAATATCAAATTCATCCTCAAAGGCTTTGCCCCAAATGCTTTCACCGCCCATGCCGGTACCGGTCGGGTCACCGCCTTGAATCATGAAATCATTGATAACGCGGTGAAAAATCAAGCCGTTATAGTAGCCGTTTTCGGCATGTGTTAAAAAGTTTTCGCACGCCTTCGGTGCCTTGTCGGGAAACATGCGAAATTTCATATCGCCGAAATTGGTCTTCATTGTCATTTTTACTTCGCCTTCAAGCGGCTTATCTAATTGATTAAACATCTTCATCCTCCAAATGCTCTATAAAATTTTGAAATTCCTCTTTTGTGAAATTCAAATTGATGTACTTTAATAAATTCTTTTTGGAAATTCTCTCAGGCAGGTGCATTTTTTGAACACAGCGCAAGCGCACCTGCTTTGCATTTGCCGTGCCATACAAGCCGAGGGTATATAAATCATAAGTGGTGGTGTGGTTTACCACTTCTTTTTCCTCCTCTATGCCTGCGTTTTGCAGTGCTTTGATAAGGATTTCACTTTCCATTCCCTCCACGCCGAGCTTTCCCTCGCTCGAAAAATGCACTTTTCTCTTTTCCTTGCCGAGAATATCGGGAACATAGGCATTGAGAATACACTCGCCGGGCACAATGGATGCAATGTAATTTCTGATTTTAAAGCCTGCCGCATCCGAATCGGTCAAAATCAGGATACCGTGCTCGCTTGCATATGCCTTAATAAAATCGGTTTTTGCCTTATCGCGAAAGATGGAAAAGCCGTTAGTCGGCAAAATCAAAGCATCCAAAACACTCTCGAGCTTGATTTTATCATATTTCCCCTCTACAATAACAAGCCTGCTTGTATGAATCATCTTTGGCTCCTCGCTGCAATCAGCAAAAGCTTGACAATCGTTTCATCCAATACGACCGAAGCGTCATCTGTCACCGATTTGAGCTTTTCATCCGCTTCACAGAGCACATGAATGCTTCTTCTTAATTGAGAAATCGATAAATTCTTGGCATTATATGCCGCTCTTTTTAAGCGCCAATCCGCCTTGTAGGTGTAAAAATTCGCAACCGCAGTCGCTTCCAAGCCCTTTTGAGAAGCCACCTTTACACGGTACATATCAATGTAGGAAGAATTGATTGCCCCGAGAATTAAAATCGGCTCTTGGCGCTGGTCTGCCAAGTCGCGCAGAATATCAAACGCTGTGTTGGGATTGCCGCTGATAAGCGCCTTTGTTAAATCAAACGCTGAGGCATCTAAGGTTCTGACTGTAATTAAATCAATATCTTCAGCGGTAATCTCGCCCTCGCCTTTCATCGCGCAAAGCTTCTCTACCTCGTTTTTAACAAGGTTTAAATCATTGCCGATTCTTTCAATAAAGCTCGCCGCCAAATACTGCGGAAAATAGCAGCCCCTTTTCTTGGCGGCACTCATAGCGATTTTTGCAAGCTCGCGCGCATCCTTTTTATCAAACTTGACCACGCTGCCCTTTTCTTTAAAAAGCTTCATCGCTTTTTTCCAAGCCGCCTTTTGCTGATTGGGTTTCACGGTTTGGTAATAAAACAGCACAATCGTGCCCTCGCCAAGGCTTGCAAACAGCGCATCTATCTTGTCGGTATCCACCCCGGCAAAATCAAAATCATTGACTATGATGAGCAGGTAATCATTCATCATCGGCAAACCGATGGCAAGCTCGATAATTTGGTCGATATCCGCCTTGGTGCCATCCACCGAATGGAGGTTAAATTCCGGCAAATTGTCGCCCACTGCCCTTGCCTTGATTTTCGAGAGGTAGTAGCGCTTCATATAGTCCTCTTCACCGTAAAACAAATATGCCGGTGAAAATTTACCCTCTTTAATATGCAGTTTTAATAAATCTTCACCTATGGTTGCCATGAATTGCTACTCCCTATTTCCGAATTATTTTGAGAAAGGTTGATATGGATATCGCGCTGTGCTGCGCTTGTAAAATAGGCAAAACCGCATTGCTGCAGCTCCTGCTCCCTATCTGCCTCTTTCTTAGCTGTTATTTCAATTATAGCATTAGTTTTGATATTTGAAAAGTCATTTATTTGTCCGTTTACAATTAAATAATCAAATTGTTGCATCATTTGCGGTAAAACGGAGATATCCGCCTGCGGAGAATTCAAATATAACACACCGATACCCTTGTAAGCAATATGTACCGCAGAAAATTTCAGTGCGTAATAAGTCATTTGAATCCCTCTTTTGGTTTGAAAGGAATCGTATTTTACCTTTTTCAGTGTGGCGCAGGTCAAGCCGCCTGCATCCTTTTCAAAGCTGCTGTTTTCCGGCACAATGCAGGTGCCGACATCTGTTTTTGTGCACACCCGTCCTGCTTTTGCACTGACCGAGCGCGCCTCCGAAGGCAAAATGAAGTAATCAATATCGCTGCCGGAGGAAGCAAAGAGGCTTTCCTCGATGCTTTGGAAGGTGTATGCATTATTGCCGG
>ONWY01000079.1 GCA_900321665.1 uncultured Eubacteriales bacterium | reverse complement strand
CAGCACATAAGGCTAACGCCTATGTGCTGATTTTAACGCACTTATTGTGCGAAAAGATTGAATTTTGAGGCAATACTTCTTTATCGGTACTCTCCGTATTAAAATATATGAATGTTTGACTTTTTCACCGCTTCTCACACTCGAAGAGCAATCGAGTAGGGCGGAATTAACCGCCCTCTCACACCACCGTGCATGCCGTTCGGCACACGGCGGTTCAATTCAAAATTAAATATGTACTTTTTGATAGTAATCCGAAAGACTGATTAAGCCTCGCTTAGTCAGTTTTTCTTTCGAGATTGCCCTTGCCGATGCCGGTAAGCTTCATGGTATTGTCATCATAAAACTCATAAGTTTCGAATGAATCTCCGGCTTAAAAAAAGATAGACTCCCATGTATCGGAGAACAATTGGCTTGCAAAAGCGGAATACTTCGATTTTGTAATCGTTTCGGTTGTTTCGGTTATTTCACTCAAACTGTTTGTTGTTTCCGGTACGCTTTTTGCAAGTCTTCGCAATGGAAAACAACCGCTTAAAGTGCTCACCGTCAAAGTGAGAGCCATTAGTGTAGCTGCTCCAAAGATTATTTTTTCTTCATTATTTTTACCCCTTGTTTATTTGCTAAAATCCATTATAAGCAATATTGTACCACAATTCAAATATTTCATTAAAAAGAACAAAGAACATATTGACAAAAGCGCTAATTTAGTATAAAATATATCAGCACGAAAAAACAGGGGCCATTAGCTCAGTTGGTTAGAGCAACCGGCTCATAACCGGTCGGTCCGGGGTTCGAGTCCCTGATGGCCCACCAAAGATATATAGGGGTATAGCTCAGTTGGTAGAGCAGCGGTCTCCAAAACCGCGTGCCGAGGGTTCAAGTCCTTCTGCCCCTGCCAAAAAGAAAGCACCGAGAAATCGGTGCTTTTTCTTTTTGGTAGGGGCAGAAAAGGGCTTGAAGCCTCGGCACGACGCGTGCCGGGGCGAGGAGCCGACCGCTCCCGGTGGGAGAGGAAGGGAGGCGAGCGAGGGGAAGAAACACAGAGCACAGCAACCGCTCCAAGGGAAGCTGTGCGACAATGTTTCTGATGGGCAGTTACAGATTGTCCTTCTGCCCCTGCCAAAAGAAGAACACCGCAAAAGCGGTGTTCTTCTTTTAGTTAGGGGGCAGAGAAACTTGAGCCCGAGGCACGAAGCGTGCCGGGCATCGTCGCCGATGCGCTGCCGGTGACAGATGAAGCGAGGCGAGGATGGCGCAGCGGTCAAAATTTGCCGGCGCTCCAAGCCGAAGCAAATTTTGGGAACCGCAAGAGGGCGGTTGTGTTGTCCTTCTGCCCAATTACCTGCTTTATATATCAAAGCGGAGGCTTCTCTCACCGAGAACGCCTCCGCTTTTTCACTATTATAGATTCTATTACATACTGATTCTCTTTGAGCTGCTGCCGTAATTTTCGCTCATCAGCGCAATACCGATATCGGTGATATTGACAACGCTGTCATTATTAATATCGGCATCTTTATCTGCCGAGCCGTAAACGGCGGCGGATAATATCACGGAGATATCGCCGATATCCACTAAGCCATCATGGTTTACATCGCCGTTTGTGACGATAATTTCGCTTACCTGCGCATTCTCACTCTTGGTTAAATCCACCTTTTGCGCGCCGCTCAAATCGAGCGCATCAAGCGCCGCAAAGGTTGTGGATTCACCGCTAAAGAGCAAGGTATAAGTAGCCGGCTCTAGTCCGTAGAAGCAGAACGCACCGCTTGAGCCGAGCGCAATTTCAAAGCTTCTGACCACTTCGTCCCCTAACAGCAGAGAAACGGTTACGGGCTTAAACTGCCCTTGCATATTCACACTGCCGCTGACAGAGGCCGAGGGCACTTCAAAAAATTCGCCGTAGCTTCTGTTGATTTCGCCGCACCTTGTGCAGGTAAAGTAAAAGGTACCGTTTTTATCCTTGCTCGGGGTGGAGCGAAGGGCATCCTCAGAGGGGTCCTCCTTTGTAAAATCGTGACCGAGAGCCGCGACAATATCACCCTGATAGGATGTGTTACAATTGCTGCAGGTGTAGACAGTGTAGCCCTCTTCGGTGCAGGTAGCCGCTTTCACCTGTGTGGCAGCATAGCGGTGCTCCAAGCGAGGCAATACCTCTGCCTTTTCATAGCCGCACGCAAGACAAACATACATATTGACACCTTCTGCGGTGCACGAAGCTGCTTTGCAGCGGCTCTCATCCTTTAGGAAGCTGTGCTCTACAGCGGTGTATACCGCCTGATACCGTGCATCGGCACTTACCGCCTGCAGAGCGGGCGACCAAGCGCCCTCGGTGTAGTGATATACTTCATCCGCCTCTTTGGCAGGAACACTTTCACCGGGCATATCGCCATAGTACACCTGCGATTGTTTTAACACATTGCCGCTCTCATCGAGCCACTGCACTGCATAGCTCTCATCACGCAGCAGGAAGGATTCGGTATCGGTTTTCACGGAGTCAACCCCGCGCCAGGTAAAGCGCAGCGCAATCTCTTGCACATTTTCACCCTCTCGCGCCAAGTGCAACTCCTTGCTGCACTGCGCACTGCCGCTGCCGCCTTTGTAGCTGAGCGCGACCATTTCGGCGCCGCTCTCGGGAGCTGCAAGTGCTATATTCTTGCAAAGCGAGGTATCCATCTCTACCCCGTATTGGTCAACCGCATGATAGGTAAAGAGATTGGAAACGCTCTCGCTCTCGGCGCTCAGGGCTGCTTCGGCATTTTCAAATTGTGCGCTCATGGTTGCCGCATAGGGCTTTTCCCACGCGCCCGAAGAGGATATTTTGGAAGAAAGCTCTACCGCACCGCTCCAAACCTGCTTGAGAGAAGAAGCACTGCTGCCGACTTGGAGGCTTGTAATCGAAAAAGCTGCCGTGCTAAAGGCATTATTATCATCCAAATAGCCGTAAAGCATTGTCGGGAAGCCCTCGAGCGCAGCGGAAAGGGTGTAGGTCCCCTTGGTATTCATTTGAGTTTTGATATCCCATTTATATTCTTTATCCTGCCCTGCAGTACCGTTAATTGCCCGACAAAGTACGGAGATACCGGCAGAGTCATTGTTTTCTCTGTTAAACCCCAAATAGTTACTCTCTATCTCATTGTTTTTCGTAACCGAATAAGTGATTTTGACATAGTACGGACCGCTTGCGGCAGTGCCGATGGTTGCGCTCGGCACACCGGGAGTCTCTGCCGGCGGGTCATCCGGGTTCGGGTCATCCGGTTCCTCGGGCACAACCGGCTCTGCGAGCTCTTTAAAAGTGAAGCCCTCTGCCGCCGCAAAGCGCTGCGCGCTTGAATTCTTGTAGCCGCTGATAGTTAAGGAGCGATTGTCCGCATTTTTTGTGCTGAGGGTTAAATCAAAAGCATTATCGCCGATTGCCATATTGCGGTTATTGATAATGACATCCTGCAGTGAGGTGCAAGAGAGGAATGCTTCGCGCTCCAAGCTCGTGACGGATGCGGGAATGGAAACACTGTTTAAAGAGGTGCAATAGGAAAACGCACCCTCCTCTATTGTTTCCAAGGCATCCGGCAAAGCAAGGCTGTTTAAAGAGTGCGCATTGCGAAATGCCCACTTGCCAATTGTTTTCAGATGATTGCCTGCAAATTCCAAGTTAGAAAGCTTTATCCAACAGTGAAAAGCTCTTGCGCCGATAACCTCCACGCTGTCGGGAATGACAAGCGAAGTTACCGTGCTGTTGATATCAAAAGCGCCTGCGCCGATTTCTCTCAAGCCTGCAGGCAGGCGCAGCGAGCTCATATCCGTGCCGGCGGTTTCCGCACGGTTTGCAAATGCATATGCCCCGATTTTTGTAACAGGGTAACCGCCAAGGGTATCGGGAATTTCAATTTGAGCCGCATTGTTATTGTATGCAGTAGTAATTGCTTCTCCATCCTCTACCGTGTAGGTAAAGCCGTTAGCACTCAAGCCGAATGCCATCATCGTCACGATGGAAATGAGCAAAACAACTACCATAATGATAGAAATGACCCGTTTCATACTTTTCTCCTTAAATCTTATCTGTGAATGTTTTTTCCGCTCGGTTAAAGAAAACAACACCTAACAGGAAAAAGGCAATGCTGAAAGCAGCGCTAATGAGCAAATATTTCACACTAACCGTACTGACACCCAAAAAGATTTTGCGCATCGCTTCGCAGATGCTCGCCATCGGATTGAGCATATACAGCTGAAAGAGTGATGGCAGCTTTTCTTTCACAAGGGTGGAGGAATACGCAATCGGTGTTGCATAAAGCCACAGCTGCACGCCGAAAGAAATGAGCATTTTTAAATCGCGGTACTTGATTGTGACTGAAGCAAGCACCAGCCCGATTCCCATCGCAAGCAGGGTGCTTTGCACTACCAGCAGCAGTGCGAGCCAAAGCAGCGAATACTGCGGCGCTACCCCTCCGCGAATGACAAAGTAAACTAAAAAGCCCAGGAATATGATAAACTGAATAAATGAATTGAGCATATTCCCCAGCGCATTTGAAAGCGGTGCTACCAGGCGCGGAAAATAGACCTTGCTGAATAAATAGGCATTGCCGCTGAAGCTGCCCGCTGCGCCGTTTAGACAGCTTGCAAAATAGGTCCACAGCACATTGCCGCACATGTAAAACATAAATTTGGGGGCACCATCGGTCGGCAAGCCGGCGATGTTGCCGAATACCACTGTGAAAACAACTGTGGTCAGCAGCGGTTGAATAATCGCCCACAGCGGTCCCAAAAGCATTTGCTTGTATCTGGTTTTAAAATCGTTTTTAACAAACAGGATAATTAAATCCTTGTAGCGCAGCGTTTCGCCAAAATTAAGCTCAAAAAGCTTTTTGCGGGGTGTGATGGTGGTCACACTTTGCGATTGCTTACTCATGGCTGTCACCACCAATCTTTAACGGCGGCAGCTCCGCCCTGCCCCAAACACGCGCTGCCCACAGCAAGCCGTCTTCATCGGGCAAAATCTCAATCATACCCATTTGGTCAACATTGTCATAATATGAAAAAATATCGAAGCTGCTTACCTGCATCAGAGCGCCGGAAATAGTATAAATCCCCTGTTTGAGCGCTCGAATATCCGCAGTAACCTCAAGGCTGTTTTCGCCCTCGCTAATATCAAAAGTCGGCGAAATCGCCGTGGCAATCGGTTGCTCGGTGGCATCGCAGAAGCTGACCTTTAAGCGAGTGCCGGCAATCGCCTCCTTAGCACGAAAGCGGAAGCGCATGCGAAATGCCGCTTTGTCTTGAATCACGCACTCATCGGCTCCGAGAATGTCAAACTCTTCAAAAGAAACCTTGCGCACAAGAGCATTCGGACAGTAGCGCCGCTTGGCTTCGCGCACATCATTGTGGGTGCTGAAGGACTGCTTCTTGCGCTGGGTGTAGACCTCTATTGCCTGCTCCACATCGCCATCAAAAACCACCTTGCCGCTCTCGAGCACAATGCACCTTGTGCAAAAGCGGCGAATTGTTGCCATATTGTGGCTGACATAAATGACTGTTTTTTGCTCCTCGCTTGCTACCTCTTCCATTCGGCGCAGGCTTTTATCCTGAAACTTCACATCGCCCACCGCGAGGATTTCATCCATCAGCAAAATATCGGCATCCAAATGTGCCGCGACAGCAAAAGCGAGCTTAACAAACATACCGCTCGAGTAGCGCTTGACCGGCGTATTGATATATTCCCCGATTTCGGAGAAAGCGATGATTTCATCCATTTTTTTATCGATATCTGCCCGGCTCATGCCTAAAATGGCACCGTTCATGTAAATATTTTCTCTGCCGGTCAGCTCGCCGTTGAAGCCGGTACCGACCTCTAAAAGGCTGGCGACCTTCCCTCTGTACGAGAGAGTGCCCTCACTCGGCAAAGTAATTCTGGAAATAAGCTTTAATAAAGTGGATTTTCCCGCACCGTTGGTGCCGATTAAGCCGACCGCTTCGCCGCGCTTGATTTGAATGGAGACCCCATCGAGCGCGCGGTGAGTCTTGTGCTCGATATCATAATATTGGTCGGCAAGCAAAGAGATGTTCGGGTCATCCTTTTTAAAAAGGCGCGCAAAGAAAGACTGCAAATCGCCTCTTAATGTGCCTGTGCCGATTTGCCCGAGCCGATACTCCTTGACTAAATTTTCAGTTTGTAAAACAACATCCTGTTCCATTTCCACCTGTAGATTGCTATTTTGCGCGAATACCGAGAATAGATAAACCCTTTATCAGGCACCGCCGCCAAAAAACGGAGCAGCTCCAAAAGCGCACGAATAACTTATAAAAGAAATTCTTGTTACAATCAATATACTTTTTGTTTTTGTAATAGCCTTCCATGATGCCGAACACGGCTTGCGCCGGTACCGCTTTTTCGACAGCGGTTTGGCTGTCGCCGCACATATCGTAGCTGTCGGGGTTGACCCGCATCACGCGGTGCAGCACATACTGCCCGCTCGGCCTTGTGTAAAAGGCAACATCATATTTTTTCAACCTGCCCTCGACCGGCTTAATAATCACCGTATCGGCGCGGTTGGAAATAATCGGCCACATGCTGATGCCGCCCGGTGTGAAGCTGATCACACCGTTTTTTTGCAGCACCTCTTTATAATCACTCATCAATAATATTTTCCGCGCGCAGCTTGGCAATAAATGCCGCCACATCGCGCTCTACGACCTCTCGCGGTGCATCATACTCCGCCAAAACGGCTTCTGTCAGCTCCGCCTCGGTGCAGCCTGCGCTCAACTGCTGCCACATAAAGAGCGCTGTTTCGTTCAAATTAATCACACCGTTGAATTTGGCAGCGCTTTCGCCAACCGCCACAACGATGGTCATATCATCCATTTTTCTTAAAATAAAATCCGATTTAATCTTCATCAAAATTCCCCTTTATAGCATTATAATCAGTCAAAACCGCTTCTTCCGAAATATTACACTCAAGTGCATATACCGGCACTTGTTGCAACAGCTTCTCGCAAAAATCCAGCACGGTATTCATTAGCGCCGGGTCATCCGGGCGAATGGTTTGGTTAAGAATGTGATAGAGCGCCTGCTTGGCATCCGTTTTATAAATACGATTTTCTTTGGCTTGCGATAAAATCACAATTGCCTTCACCGGCACGCAGATGTTATTGGAGCGGTGGTGCTTACCGTCCCACGGTGTGCCGCACACCTCCACACTGTTTTCCCCAAAGCGCAAAAACGGCTTATCATCATTCACAATTTGAACCACCTCGCCAAAATAACGGCGCCACAAAGCGGAGTGGGTGGATTTACCGGTTCCGCTTGGTGCGGTAAACAAAACACCGTTGCCCTTGTAGGAAATTGCCGAGCAGTGCATAAACATACAGCCGTATGCATATGCTCGATTGCATATTTCTCTATATGCCGCCAAGCTTTCTATCACACCATCGGAGGAATTGTAAATATCAAATTTTCTCTCGGCAGCCATCATCTGCTCATCGACCTCAACGGTAAAATCCGGTGCCTCGGTGCCCTCGTACACATAGCGGCTGCACAGCTGCTTGCCGAAATCATGGTGAAAGCGAATATCAATAATTAATCCCGCAAAAGTATATAGCATTGATTAATACCACCCTGTCCAAACATCGCCGTTTTCATCGGTCACGGTATCCTTCACCTTACCCTTGGTAGTCTTTTCGGAACCGCCTTTTTTGGTGGTGGTTTCTTTCGAGCCGGATTTTGCGGTGGTCGTTTTATCGCTTGAGCCGTTGCCGCCTGCGTTACTGCCGCCGCTGCCGCTGCCGGAATTGGAGCCTGAGCCGGAGCTGCCTTTTTTTGTAGTAGCACTGCCGCTGTCGGCATCGTCATCACCAAACGGGTCCTCTACTACATTATCATCCTGCGCCATTCTCTCCTCAAACTTGGAGGACTGCTCTGGTGTCATGGAGATAGTTGTTCTTTTCTTGGTGGTCGCCTCTTCTTCTTTTTTACAAGCACTTAAGCCGAAGCTTGCCCCTGCTACAAGTGCTAATGAACAAGCGATACATAAAACTGTTTTTATTTTATTCATCAAAATCACACCTTTCTTAAACTGATGAAAGAATATTATTCTTATACATCATAAATTATATCATCTTTCAAATTCACCGTCAATATATATTATATTAATTAAATATGAATGAAGAGACTTTATCAAGGTAAATATTGTATTTTATTAAAAAAGGTGGTATGATAAAGTTGATTATAACCAATCGAGGCAATTTATGGAAGAAAAATATCAATATGCCGTCAACTTAATCAAAAGCCTGTTTAAAGCGGAAAACAACTCGCCGTTTATCATCGGCATTTCCCTTTTTGTGCTTGTGTTGATTATCGCGGCATTCATTTTAAGAAAAGTTCAAAAAGAAAAATTCAACCGGCTCGTCGCCCTGGTCAGAAAGTTTGCCATCAGCAAATATTTTATGATTTTGTGTGTCGGGCTTGCCTGCTTGATTGTCACGCTGAAAATCGAGGTCGCCGGTGCGGTCATGTTCCTGCTCATAGAAAGCATCCTGTTGCTCTTTTGCGAGGATATTTTGGTCACCACCCTTCCCTTCCTTCTCACTTGCGAATTTCTGTGCAAAATGTATGATTCTTTTGACACCTTCATTCGCCTGTGGCCGGTGGGCATCGGCTTTATTGCGGTTTTGATTTTCCACTTTGTGATTTACCGCAAAAAGATTGTGTTCGGCAAGCTGTTTTGGGGCATTTTGGCTGTCAGCATCAGCACGACTATCGGCGGTCTGTTTTCAAAGGGTTCTTGGGTGAATATTGACGGCTCGGGTATTTTCTACATTATCGGCTTGGGCTTTGGCATGCTCTTTCTTTACGTGCTGCTCAGCTCTCATATTCACACCGCAAAGGACTATGACATTGCGGAAAAATTTGCCTACATTATGATGCTTGCGGGCATTTTTGCCGTGTTCATCGTCTTGCAGCACTACATGACCCTGTTTTCAAGAGTGGTCAAAGACCCGCTCTCGCTCATTAACGACCCGCGCTTTTTCTATGTGCAGTGGAAAAACAACATTTCCACCTTCTTGATGATTTGCATGCCCTTCCCCTTCTACCTGTCCTTCAAGAAAACGCACCACTCCTCCACCTTCCACCGCTATTGGATGGGTGTGCTGATGTTTGTGGCGCTGCTGCTGGCACAATCGCGCGGCGGTATGCTCTTTGGCGCCATTGAATTTGTCATTTGCATTGTCACTATTATTTTTGTAGATAAGCAAAGCCGCCGCAAAAATCTGATTGCAATGTTTGCGATGGTTTTGATTGCCTTGGTATTCC
>ONWY01000062.1 GCA_900321665.1 uncultured Eubacteriales bacterium | reverse complement strand
GCGATGGCGCTCCAGTCCGGAGTGAACATATAAGCGATACCATCCACGGCGCCCGGCAGGGTGATCCCTCTGAAGAAGATGATGACCGTACAGATCAGAAGAATCGGCAGGCAGATCTTGCATGCCAGGTCGATGCCCTTGTTGATGCCTCTGTACATGATGAATCCGACCACACCCCATACGACCAGGAACGGGATGAGCAGTTTCGTATTCAGTCCCCCGACCTGCGTGATGCTGTCCGTGATCTGCAGCATGCCGTAAAAGCTGCCGGAGGTGTCCTCGCCCCAGGTACAGCCGATGGCTTTGCCGATATCACCGAAGGCGGCGGTGATGGAGTAAATAAAGATGGTGAAAGCCGCCGCTGCCACAACACCCGCAAAAATAAATTTGGCGGGGTGGTAGCACTGAATTTTTAAGAAGTATAAGTCGCCGATGCAGATAATCAGCGCCTGTGTGACGGAGAACAGCAGGAAGGTAAGCATTCTGCCAAAGTAGCTGTGGTGCGCCTTCACATTGCCGATTTCATGCTTTTTCTTCACATCGGTCTTGACAACCGCAATCAGTATCATCGCGCCGACCCACAGCGCGAGCGTGCTGTAGAAGGGTGCCATGGCGGAGCCGTAGTTTTCAATGCCGTAAACCTTTTGGGTTTCAACCTCTACGGGGCAGGCGATAAATTTGCCCAATTGCTCGGCATTTTTATCGGAAATATTTAAGAAGGTGTTGACAAGCTCGTTATCCCTCAAGCCGTTAATCTTTTTGGCAAGAGAGCTCAGCTG
Organism: uncultured Eubacteriales bacterium; assembly: GCA_900321665.1. Lineage (GTDB taxonomy): Bacteria > Bacillota > Clostridia > Oscillospirales > Acutalibacteraceae > RUG714. The sequence goes on along the minus strand of ONWY01000062.1, from coordinate 6,349 downwards.
CGATTGCATGCCGGAAAGGAGCTTGTCGATGCCTGCCACCAAATCCGCGCCGCTTTCCACCGAGGTGCCGATGCTTGCGGCAAGGGTTTTCATGGTCGGCAGCTCGCTGCTCAAATCGCTGATTAAGCTGCTCATCACGGTGAGCATATCCATCAAATCCGCGAGGGTATCATTAATAAGCGGTTGCACATTGGAGGCATAGTCGCTGCGGAAGGAGCCGATGTCCTCCGAGAGCGAGGCAATTTGGTTTTTGAGCTTGTTTACCTCGCTTTGCGCAGCGCCGTTTTTGATGTTTGTGAGCATGGTGATTGCGCGTTCGAGCGCGGCGGAGCCGCTTTCCAGGCGCGCGTCCAATTTATCGAGTGCGGGCAGGTCGGCAGGCAGCGTCTGTTTCAGGCTGTCGAGCAGGGATTTGACAGTGTCTACAAGCCCCTTTACCTTTGTCACGCGCGGCAGTGCTTCGCCGGCTTTTTTGGCGGCGTCACCCGCGGCTTTCCCGCCGATGGAGGCTACAATATCGGCTGCGGCATCGATTTCGCCGGCAGCGCCTGCCAGCGCGGTATCGGCAGAGGCGGTTAAGCCGTTTACACTTGAGCGAATCAGCGCCGCCATATCCTGACCGTCTGCCAAAAGGGCGTTGGTATTGGAAAGGGCATTGCTCAAGGTGGAGTTGTTTGCCGCCTGTGTCAGCGTTTCGGCAACCTTTATAACGCCCTCAAAGCTGCCGACTGTTTTTTTGATGGTATCAATCGAGGCGTTGGTTTCCTCTATTTTAGTGTTGAGATCGCCGATAAAATCGCCCGCATCATTTTGCGCGGTTTGCGCCACCACACCGAGCACGGAGCCGAGCACATTGATGACAGTTGTCACAAACGATTCATTGACCTCTAATTGCACGGTTTGCACGACCTTATCGGTGATTTTGGTGGCAATGGCATTTTTCTTTTCATTGGCATAGTAGGTGATTTTCGGCTGCTTGAAATCGGCGCTGACAATGCTTGTCAACGATTTTGAAAAGCCCTTGGGAATTTCAATACCGGCATAGTAGACACCGGATTCAATACCCTTCATCGCTTCCTCTTTGCCGATGAATTGCCAATCGATGGCATCGTTTGCCGAGAGGCTTTCCTTGATTTTTTCGCCGACATTGATTTCAATCGATTTGTAACGGTAGCCCTCGTCCTCAATGATGACCGCCACCTGCATATTGCCGGTTGCGCCATAGGGGTCCCAATTGGCATAAATATTAAACCAGGCATACAGCGAAGGCAATAACGCGATGCCTACCGCGAGAATAATCGCCATGGAATTTGTGAATATATTTTTTAAATCTCTTCTAAAGATTTTCAGCGTGGTTTTCATGCCTTTTCCTCCTCTTCTTCCTCTTCTTCCTCTTCTTCATCCTCTTCTCGGAAAATATCGTATTCTCCAAACTCAATCGCATTTTCATCCTCCAAGTAGGGAATGACCTTTGAGGAAATCAGGTACTTTGCGTAATCCGCAGGCACAAACACGGCAATATTGAGAAAGATGATGAGAATCCATGCTGTCAACCACTGCAGCTGCGTGCCCGAGCGGTGGCTGACAATTGCCGCGAAAACGGAAAAAAGAACAAACAAAACAGCCACAGTGATTTTTGCAATTTTTAAAATGCGGCAGCCCTTTTGATAGTTCAAGATGATTTTTTCTTTTAAAAACAGATATTTTTTTTGCACCTTTTGCTCGGAGCTCAAGGCTTCGAGTGGTGTTTTTTGCTCTGTTTGAGAGTTCATATGTTTCACCTCTTAGTTTTACATCGGCTTACTATCATAATACTTTTTTATTCATTTTGCAAGAGCGGATTGCCGCTTGCCCTTTTTTAGGGGAAAAACATTTTTTGAGCGGCGGTATGCAGCGCACAATTCTCATTTTATGATAATCGGCACGAATATATTTGACTTTTTAGCGCTTTTCCTCTACACTGTTTTTTATAGAGTCGAAGAGCCCTGTCAGGCAGGCGGAAAGGAAAAGGAAATGATAAAAAGAAAAGATGAGTTAAAGGTCGTTTATAACGAGCACATGAAAGGCGGCGAGGGCACGGTAAAAATTGTGCACTATGCGTTGCAAGAGGAAATCGGCGGCAAGTGTCGACTGTTGGCAAAGATTGTCTTGGAGCCGGGTTGCTCCATCGGCGAGCATACACATATAGATGAAGAGGAGATTTTCTATATCATCAAGGGCACTGCAAGCTATTATGATAACGGTACATGGGTGCAATTAAACGAGGGCGACAGCGCCGTTTGCCCGGGCGGGCAAACCCACTCGATTGCAAACAAAACAGATGCAACCGTGGAGGTTATCGCCACCGTGCTGTTATATTAAGTAAAAAAGCAAAAAATCCTTGGGTATGGCACCCAAGGATTTTTTCGTATGATTCACCGTGCGGTTAAAATTTATAAATTTCGCCGGTCCAAACATCAAATTTCATCTGCTTTGCTTCGCCGTTTTCCGTGTAGTCGATGGTGAGCACCGAGCCTTGCTCATCAATCGCGGTGACAGCGTGCTCATCCTCTGCCAAAATATCGTGAAAAGCCGCCAGCTGTTGCGCGTCATAATCCGCGACATTATCGCTCATAAACAGCACATCGCCAAACAGCTTGATAAATTTACCCAAGAGCTTTTGCTGCTCCGGAGCATAGAGAATGTTCGTTCTTCTTAAAAGGAACACATCGGGGTCGCACAGGAAGGCTCTGCCGCAAAGCCCCCTTCTGTAAATGGTATTGTGCAGCGCATTGGGGGTGGAAACATCCTCGCGGTGCATTCTCTTGCGCTTGAAATCGTGCGCCCAGCCAAGGTGCATATCGGCGCCGACGCGCATATAGTTTACCTTGCCGAAGCAGGGCATTTGCTGCACACCGCAGCCGATAATCAGCTTATCGCCCACGCACTCTCTGAGCAGCTCGATGGAATCATAGGCGATTTCACCGCGCGTTTTACCGTGCATAGGCACCACCGAGGCGGCATAGAGGAAATCGAGCTTAACCAGGTCAAAGCCCCAAACATCCAACACCTCGTGGAAAACATCTTTAATATATTGCCTTGCGCCTTCATTGTAAATATCAAGCGCATAGAAGCCTGCCCAATTGTGTCCGACCATAATCGGCTTGCCGCCGGCGCCCTTTACGAGCCAATCCGGGTGCTCGGCTGCCACCTTGGAAACCCTTTGCGCGCCGAAGGGAGCCAACCAAAGCCCTGCCTTTAAGCCCTTGTCGTGGATGGCATCGGCAATCGGCTTCATGCCGTGGGGGAATTTCTCGCTGTCAATCGAGAACCAATCGCCGACAGCGGTTTGGAAGCCGTCATCCACCTGGAAGGTGTTGAGATAATCCTTATAGTTATCTAAAGCGGCGATGGATTCCAAATCGCGCAAAATGATATCCTCGCTGATGTCTTTATAATAGTTATACCAAGAGGTGTACCCCTTGATTTTGCTGTCGCTTAAAGGTTGAATATTCAGTGCGGCAAAGTAAGCGTCAAACACTTCGTCATAGCCGCCCTTGGCAAAAAAGAGGTTAATAAGCTCGTATTCGCCCTCAATGGTTTTCCCCTCTAAATCCTTGCCGTAGCGCATTTCACCGCGGTTCATATCGGCATAAATAACCGTGTAACCGGTGCGGTCATTGAGCGAGCCGACAAAGTCATATTCCTCCCCCGTGCGCACGTAGGCAAAGGAATGGGAGTGGAAGGTGCCGGCTTTTCTTTCCGGCTTTACAAAGGTGTAGTCGCCTACATATTTCATGCCGAAAAACATCCCGAAGGGGCTGTGGCCAATCAAGCCGAGGTTCGGCATTTTCTCCTCTTTTGTAAACTCCTTGGTATCGGACCAGGATTGGAAGCCGTTTGCCAAAAAGCGCGCATTTTGTGCAAAATCATATTTGCGACGCATATAAAACTCCAGCACCTCAAGAGGCTTGTGTGCATTCATTTTTAAAATCAGGTTATTATCATTTTTCTCCACAAGGGTAAGTTCAAAATCCTCGTTGGAATTTTTGGCGATTTTTTCGGTACCGCCGGTGCGGTATTTGATAAAAAGGTTAAACTTCATTTTGCCACCCCGTATATAATTGTTTAATTTAGTTAAATAATATCATATATAACAAATCAAGTCAATCATTGTTTGCACGGGAGCGAGAGAGCGGCTATGCGCAAATAATTCTTTACAAATGATTTTGCGGGGGGTATAATAAAATTTAGTAAAAAAATAAAATTTTCAATAAAAGGGGGCTTTTATGATGGAAATCAGAATTGAGAAAACAAAAAATCCCGGCAAGCTCGGAAATTTGGATGGCGTTGCCTTCGGTTCCATTTTTACCGACCATATGTTTTTGATGGATTATTATGACGGCGAGTGGCACGATGCGCGCATTGTACCCTTTGCGAACTTCAGTATCCACCCCGCGGCACTTGTGCTGCACTACGGCGGCGAAATTTTTGAGGGCTTAAAGGCATACAGAACCGCTGAGGGAAAGGTGCAGTTGTTCCGCCCGGAGCAAAATATCCAAAGGATGTATAACTCCGCCGTGAGAATGGCACTGCCGCTGTTTGATAAAGACTTTATGCTCAAGGCACTTCTTAAGTTTGTGGAGGTGGAGCAGGATTGGGTACCCTCCGGCTTCGGCACAAGCCTGTATTTAAGACCGTTTTTGTTCGGCATTGACCCGAAGCTCGGTGTGCACGCTTCCAAGCAAGCGACCATGTGCATCATCGCTTCTCCGGTAGGCTCCTACTACAAAGAGGGCATCAACCCGGTGAAGATTATGATTGAGCAAGAGGATGTGCGCTGCGTGATCGGCGGCACCGGCGAAGCAAAGTGCGGCGGTAACTACGGCGCTTCCACCCGCGCAGGCGAAAGAGCCGAGCAGCAGGGCTACTCTCAAGTGCTGTGGCTTGACGGTGTAGAGAGAAAGTATATCGAAGAAGTCGGCGCGATGAATGTAATGTTTAAAATTAACGGCACGGTTGTCACCCCGGCATTGGTCGGCTCCATTCTTCCCGGTATCACCAGAAAGAGCATCATTGAGATTTTGAAGGATGCCGGTATCCCGGTTGAGGAGAGACGGTTGAGTGTAGACGAGCTCGTTGCCGCCATGCAGGACGGTTCTCTTGAGGAAGCCTGGGGCTGCGGTACCGCGGCAGTGGTATCCCCGATTGGCGAGATTGCGTATGACGGTAAGAAATACAGCATCAACGAAGGCAAAATCGGCGAGCTGACACAGTGGCTCTATGATGAATTAACCGGTATCCAATGGGGCAAGAAGGAAGACAAGTTCGGTTGGATTCAAAAAATCAATTAAACAAAACAGGAGGATAGGAAGATGAAATATGTTTGCAGTGTTTGCGGCTATGTTTATGATGAGGAAGCAGAAGGCGTAAAGTGGGAAGATTTAGGCGATGATTTCGTTTGCCCGCTGTGCGGTGTCGGCAAAGAGGACTTTGCTCCCGAAGCATAAGAAAACAAAGAAAAAGCTGTTTCAACCGCGGTTGAAGCAGCTTTTTTATTTCGTAAAATCACATTTTGATATCCTTGCGCATAATGACCGGCAAAATGGTGCCGAAGAGTATCTTGATATCATAAAACACACTCATTTTTTGAATGTATTTTTTGTCATAATAGGTCTTTTCTTCGTTGGTGCACTCGTCTCTGCCGTTGATTTGGGCAAGGCCGGTAATGCCGGGTCTGACAGCATAAATGCCTTCTTTTAAGCGCAGCTCGTGGATTTCCTTTTCTTGGACAATCAGCGGGCGCGGACCGACAAGGCTCATATCGCCTTTGAGCACATTAATCAGCTGCGGCAGCTCATCAATGCTCGTTTTCCTGAGCACCGAGCCCCACTTGGTGATGTATTGCTTTTTGATATCGGCGCTTGCAACAGTAGGTGCATCATTGCGCATGGTTCTGAATTTCAGCACCTTGAAAACCTTCGCGTTTTTACCGTATCGCCTCTGCCCGATCAGTATCGGCTTCCCTTGCTTTATCAAGGAAATCAGGCTGACAACCAAAAATATGGGAGAGAGCAAAAGCAGCGCACAAAAGCTAATGAGAATATCTGCTGTTCGCTTGATAAATTTCATAGGTTAGTTTCCTTAGACTAAAGTTAAATAAATTATATACTAAAAAATGAAAAAATGCAATATTCTAATTTAGCGGAGTAAACTCCGCATTAGAGAAAAGAGAATAGTGAATAGAGAATAGTGAAGGGCGGGGCACCCGCACCCGTTCCGCTTCGCTCTATTTTTTGGATAGATTATATCTGTTTTGCGCATATTTAAGCCGAATTTAAGATTTAATCCAAACTAATATAATCAAGTG
>ONWY01000215.1 GCA_900321665.1 uncultured Eubacteriales bacterium | reverse complement strand
GATTGTAAAAGTTGATTTAACGCAAAGGGTTAAAAGTTCGCTAAAGCGAACTCGCAATGGTTTAGATTTATATTTAAAAGTGTCTGCAGCAGTGAAAAGTTCGCTAAAGCGAACTCGCTGCAATTCGGATTGTAAAAATAATTTAATGTAAAGGGTTAGAAGTTCGCTAAAGCGAACTCTCCACGATTCGGGTTTTATTATTCCAAGAATGCAATGGTTTAGTTTTATATTCAAAAGTGTCTGCAGCAGCGAAAAGTTCGCTAAAGCGAACTAGCTGCGAGTAGGATTTATATTGCCAAAATTGAAACGGCAAACAGGTTCGCTAAAGCGAACTCGCCGACAGCCGACAGCCAGCCGACAGCAGCCTTGCATTATATAACTACCCCCTCCGCCGACTTTGTCGGCACCTCCCCTGACAAGTGGAGGCATTAAGAGGTGGCAAGGCTGCGCCTTGCATTATATAACTACCCCTCCGCCGACTTTGGTCGGCACCTCCCCTCACAATGGGAGGCGTTAAGAGGTGGCAAGGCTGCGCCTTGCATTATAATGCTAAACACTATTTATCTGCCTGAGGGCAGATAAATTCTCGCGCAGCGAGTATACCTTGACAGCCAAATTATTCTTTTGTAAAATAAGGGTTAGATGAGTTACTTTTAGCGCGAGAGGGAATTTATGAAAATTGCAGCTTTTTTTCAACAATACCCCCACCTTGCCATCGCCTTTTCGGGCGGGGTGGATTCCGCGGTGCTGCTGGCGCTTGCGCGCAAGCATGGCGCGCGTGTGAAGGCATATTATGTCAAATCGCAATTTCAGCCGCTCTTTGAGCTGGAAGATGCGCGGCAGGTGGCGCGGCAGCTGCAGGTGGAGCTGGAGGTGATTGAAGCGGATGTGCTCTCGGTACCCGCCATTGCAGCCAACCCGCCCGACCGCTGCTACTATTGCAAGCGGCACATTTTCTCTCTCATTGCGGCGCATGCCGCGCGCGACGGCTTTACCGCCATTGCCGATGGCACCAATGCTTCCGATGATGTGGCTTCGCGCCCCGGCTTTCGGGCGCTGCAGGAGCTGCAGGTGCTCTCGCCTTTGCGCGCGTGCGGTATCACCAAGGCACAAATTCGGCACTTGGCGCAGCAGGCAGGGCTGCCGCTTGCCGATAAGCCCGCCTACGCATGCTTGGCAACGAGAATCCCGACCGGTAACCCGATAAGCGCCCCGGTGCTTGCCCTGACCGAGCGCGCCGAGGCACGCATGCGGGCATTGGGCTTTCGCAATTTTCGCGTGCGCTATTTAGGCGGCGATGCCAAGCTCGAATTGAGCCGGAGCGATTTTTCCGTTTTTTACCGCCGCAGGGATGAGCTGTATGCCGCGTTATCGGAAGATTACCGTCATATATACCTGGATTTGAAGGAGAGAGCCGATGAATAAAGAGCAATTAACCGCACTGCTTGAGAGTGTGGAAAAGGGCGAGGTTTCCGTCCGCGAGGCGGCAGAGCGCATCAGCCTGCTTCCTTACGAGGACTTGGGCTATGCTAAAATAGATACCCACCGCGGTTTGCGGCAGGGAGAAAACGAGGTGGTTTACGGCGCGAGCAAAACCCCCGAGCAGCTGCTCGGTATTCTCGAGCATATGTTAGCGGGCGATACCGCAAGCGTGCTCATCACGCGCTTGGCACCCGAAGCGGCAGCATACCTCGAGCCGCGCGTGCCGCTGTTTTATGATGCATTGTCTAAAATTGCGATTGCAGGCGACCGCCCGCAGGGCGAGGGGGTCGGCAATATTGTTATCGCCACCGGCGGCACCGGTGATATTCCGGTCGCGCAAGAGGCGGCACTGACTGCGGAGTATTACGGCAACCGCGTGGTGCGGCTGTATGATGTCGGTGTTGCCGGCATTCATCGGTTGATGGATAATGCCGCTGTTTTGGCAAAGGCAAAGGTTGTCATTGCCGTCGCCGGGATGGAGGGCGCTTTGGCAAGTGTCATTGCCGGCATGGTGTCTTGCCCGGTGATTGCAGTGCCGACCTCTGTGGGCTACGGCGCGAGCTTCGGCGGCTTAGCGGCGCTGCTTTCCATGCTCAATTCCTGCGCAGGCGGGGTGAGCGTGGTCAATATTGATAACGGTTTCGGTGCGGGGTATCTCGCAAATATGATAAATAAAATGTAGGGTAAAGATGAATCTGTATTTTGAGTGTAACATGGGAGCGGCAGGGGATATGATTGCCTCTGCGTTAGTCGATTTGTTTGAGGATAAGGCGCAAATTGTTGCCGAGCTGAATGCTTTGGGGCTGCCGCAGACAGTTATCGAGTACCGCGAGGCAGAGCAATGCGGCATTCGCGGCGCGCACTTAGCGGTAGTGATTGGCGGCGAGGAGGAAGTGCCCGATGCGCCCCACCACCCCCACCACGGCAGAAGCCTTGCGCAGATACAAGCGCTCATTCGCTCCCTGCACCTGAGCGAGCAGGTGGAGGCAGATGCCTTGGCGATATATGCCATGCTGGCTCGCGCGGAGAGTGCGGCGCACGGTAAAGCGGTGGGCGAGGTTCATTTCCACGAGCTGGGCATGCTCGATGCGCTTGCCGATATCGTGATGGCGGCTTACTTAATCCGCCGCTTGGCGCCGGAGAAAATCCTGTGCTCGCCGGTAAATGTCGGCAGCGGCACGGTGCGCTGTGCCCATGGGGTAATGCCTGTGCCGGCACCGGCAACCGCGGAGCTGTTAAAAGGCATTGCGTTTTATAAAAGTGAGATTCCCTCCGAACTTTGCACCCCGACAGGGGCGGCAGTTTTGCGCTACTTTGTGCAGGAGTTTACCCCTTGCCCGCAGTTTACCGAGCTGCAAAAGACAGGCATCGGCTGCGGCACTAAGCGCTTCGAGCAAGCGAATATCCTGCGCGTGTTTTCGTATAGCGGGGAGGAAAGCATTACCGAGCTTGCGTGCAATATTGATGATATGACCGGCGAGGAAGCCGCCTTTGCTGCCGAGCGGATGCGCGCGGCAGGCTGCTTGGATTGCTTTATTTCGCCGATTTTGATGAAAAAGGGCAGACCTGCGTATCTGTTTACCGTTTTGTGCCGCGACAGTGAGGCAAAGGACTTTGCCGCGCTGGTGTTCAAGCACACCACCACCCTCGGCATTCGCAAGTACACTCCCGCGCGCTATACCCTCGAGCGCGAAATGACCGAGCAAAACGGCGTGCATATCAAGCGCGCGCAGGGCTTCGGCACGAGCAGGCAAAAGGTTGAGTTTGAAGATGCGAAGGCGCTCGCCCTCAAAGAGGATATTTCGATTTTTGAAGCGAAGCAACGCTTGGAGAAATAGTAAATGCACGCTGGCGCTCGAATTTATCTGCCCTCAGGCAGATAAATAGTGTTTAGTTTTTAGGGTATAGTGTTTAGTTATGGGCGACACATGGTGCAGTCAGCGCATAGGTAAGTCTTTAGTGTCAGCGCATGGGTAAGTGCAGGTGAAAGAAAGGTTAGTTTAATAATTGTTAAGGATATAGCAGAAGC
>ONWY01000279.1 GCA_900321665.1 uncultured Eubacteriales bacterium | reverse complement strand
AAAGAATTTGCGAGCAAATCCTTTAATGTTGCTTCGTTTATTTCTCCTCTCCCCAAAAAGTTTGCTTTGCAATACTTTTCGGGGTCCCCATTTTATCCGTTGCGCTCGAATTTATCTGCCTTCGGGCAGATAAATAGTGTTTAGTGAGGGCGACCCATTTGAGCTATTTCCGCTTCTCTCAAGCTCGCTGTGCGAGCAGCCAGCCGCCGACTGCCGGCTGCCGGTATGCCGAAAGAGGGGATAGACAAAGCTCGCTGCGCGAGCCGCTATTTGCATTTACTTTCTACGATGATTAAAGGAAAGGATTCATCATGGCTGAAATTTTTAATTTTGAAGATTTACCCGCCTCCGTGGAAGCGGAGCAGGCGCTGTTGGGTTGTATTTTAAAGCAGCCCGACTGCTTTAAAGATATTGTGGATAAGGTCAAGGCGGATGAATTTTTTGTGCCTTTAAACAGCAAAATCTTTGAGGTGATGGCATCTTTAGATGCGCTCTCGCAAAAAATCGACCCTGTCATTATTAATGACAGGATGAAAGAAAATGGCGATTGGGGCGAGCAAAACGGCAGAAAATATCTGCTCGAGCTTGCTGCCGCAGTACCGAGCACTGCCAATGTGGAGCAGTATGCCGATATCGTGCGCGAGAAGTATTACCTGCGCATTATCATTAACGCTTCGCGCAAAACCATCAGCGAGGCAAATGCGGCGGGTGAGGATGCCAATGCCGTGATTGATGCGGCAGAAAAACGCATTTACGATATTCGCTCCGGCAGGTCGATTCAAAATGAACCGAAAAAAATCGGTGAAATCCTCATTAACGAGCTGATGCCGCGCGTGGAGCGCCTTGCCAAGGGCGAAGAGGATGAGAAGGGTATCGAGAGCGGCTATAAGGTGCTCGATAAGGTATTAACCGGCTTCAATAAAGGCAATCTGATTATTATCGGTGCCCGCCCGGCGATGGGTAAAACCAACATCGCGCTCAATTTTGCGCGCAATGTGACCATGCTCAAGGGGAAAACCGCAGTGCTCTTTTCCTTGGAAATGAGCAAGGAAGAAATTGCAGAGCGCCTGCTCGCGATGGATTCCGGTATTGAAAACGGTAAATTTCGTTCCGGCGAATTAAATAAAGAGGATTGGACTGCCTTGGGCGAATCCATCGGCAGGTATTCCATGACCAATTTATACATTGATGATACGAGTAATTTAACCGTGCCCTCGCTTAAGAGCCGTGTCAGGCGCGTGCCGCATGCGGATATCGTCTTTATCGACTATCTGGGGCTTTTGACCTCCTCGGCAAAGAAGGAGAACCGCGTGCAGGAGATTTCCTCTATCACCAGAGAATTAAAAATTATGGCGAAGGAGCTCGGTGTCCCGGTGGTGGTATGCGCCCAGCTGAACAGAGGCTCGGCAGAGGGCAGAGCGAGAAAGCCGGTGTTGACCGACCTGCGCGAATCCGGCTCCATTGAGCAAGATGCCGATGTGGTGCTGTTTTTGCACAGAGATTATTATTACACCGAGCCCGGCAGCGAGCCGAGCGAGGACGCGCAGGATGTTGACCCCACTGCGGCAGAGCTGATTATCGCCAAAAACCGCCACGGCGGATTAGATAGCATTAAATTGCACTTTGACGGCGAGCATTCCAAGTTCACCGCCATTCAGTATATTAAGGATTCCGACTTTGCCTGATGGAACAAAAGGTTTTACAAACAATTCAAAAGTATCGTATGTTTGCTGCAGGCGAGAGCGTGGCAGTTGCCGTTTCGGGCGGCAAGGATTCCACCGCACTGCTGCTTGCGCTGGAACATTTGCGCCGGCAGCTTGATTTGCGGCTAATCGCCGTGCATGTGCACCACGGTATCCGCGCAGGGGAGGCAGAGCGCGATGAAGCCTTTGTGCAACAGCTTTGCGCAGCGCTTGGCGTGCCGTTTCGCGGCTTTCATTTTGATGTGCCGCAGCTGGCAAAGGTACGCGGTATCGGTTTGGAGGAGTGCGGCAGGCAGCTGCGCTACGAAGCGCTTGAGAATATCGGAGCAGATAAAATTGCTACCGCCCACACCCTTTCCGACAGTATCGAGACCATGCTCTTTCACCTCTCGAGGGGGAGCGGCGCCAAGGGCTTGAGCGGGATTCCGCCGGTGCGCGGCAATATTGTCCGCCCGCTCATTGCGTGCACAAGCGATGAGGTGGTGGCATATTTAGCCG
>ONWY01000069.1 GCA_900321665.1 uncultured Eubacteriales bacterium | reverse complement strand
AAAACGAGGGAATGCTGACGCATTGTGAGGCTTTTTAACGAAGCAGTAGTGAAAAAGAGGCGACCAAAACCTGAAAGGTTCGACTCCTTATACCCATAGGTATATCAATCACACATGACCCGCCTCGTAAAGCTTCTGCCGTTGCCCACAACGGTTTACTACTCATTGAGCAACTGATTATCAGCCGTATTTTTTACTCCATTTTAAATGATTTGACGGCTGCGCCGTATTATGCGCCACAAGGCGCAATTCATGTGCCGCAGGCACAATTCATGCCGTTAGGCAATTCACGCGCCGCAAGGCGCAATTCATTGTCGAGACAGCAAACATACTGTCTCGACATGCGCCGTGCGCGGGAATAAATCCGCGGCGCAGGCGCGCACCGCTTGATATCCTTCGCTTTCAAAAGCCTTCAAATCGCGCGCAAGCGTTGCCGGGTTGCAGGAAATATATACAATGCGGCTTGCTTCAAACGCCGCGATATTGTGAATGGTTTGCGCGTCGCAGCCCTTGCGCGGCGGGTCAACCACCACACAATCAGCTTTTATCCCTTCTTTTTTGAGCACTGCGGTCGCTTCCGCCGCGTCCGCGCACAAAAAGCGCGCGTTTTGCAGGTGATTGCGTGCGGCATTTGCCTTCGCATTTTCCACTGCCTCGGGCACAATTTCCACCCCGATAAGGCGGGTTTGCGCCTGCGCAAGGCAGATGCCGACCGTGCCCGCGCCGCAGTATAAATCCACCAAGGTCTCCCCCGGCTGCAGGGCGGCATATTCCTTTGCCTTCAAATACAGCTGCTCGCACATATCGTGATTGACCTGGTAAAAGGATGCCGCGCTGATACGAAAGCGCTTTTCCAGCAGGGTATCCTCGATAAACTCTTCGCCGTAAACCGTGCGATAGGTATCGCCCAAAATCACATTGGTTTTCGCGGTATTCGTATTGAAAACAATGCTTTTAATCGCGGGAAAAGTGCTGCTCATAAAGCGCACAAACGCCTCCCTGTGGGGCAGGCTGCTCCCGTTTAGCACCAGGCACAGGGATATTTGCTCCGCCGCGCGGGTGCACCGCAAAAAAATATGCCTGACCAAGCCCTCGTGCGCCTGCTCGTTATATGCCGCAATGCGGTGCTGCTGTAAAAAATAAATCACCGCCTGTGTAATCGCTCCGAAAATTTCCGGCTCCAGCAGGCAGTCCTTGCAGCTGACGACGCGGTGCGAGTGCTTGGCAAAAAAGCCTGCCGTGATTTGCCCCTGCTGCGCGCGCAGCGGGTACTGCGCCTTGTTGCGGTAGCGCGCGGGAGAAAGTGCTAAAATACCCTCTGTTTGCAGTGCAAGAGCGCCGATGCGCGCGAGCGCATCATCAACCATCGCGCGCTTTTGCTCAAGCTCCGCATCATAACGCATGTGGCGAAAAGCACAGCCTCCGCACTGCGCATACACCGCGCAATCCGGCTCGATTCTCGCTTCTCCCGGCACAATAATACGCTCGGCTTTTGCAAAAGCATAGCTCTTTTTAACCTTTAAAATATGCGCTGTGATTTCATCTCCCGGGCAGGTCATCGGGGTAAATATGACAAAATCATCATACCTGCCCACACCGCTCCCTTCGGAGGTAATCGCTTCTATTTTTAATGGAACCTTTTGATTTTTTTCTAACATCTCTTTACCCAAAAAATCGGCAGAGGGGCATCCCCTCTCTGCCGATTTATCTCTTATATTATCTTGCAATTAAAAAGTGCATTAGCATTTCGAGCTGTGTAATAACACTTTTTACAGTGTGCGCAACCACGCGAACGCCATTCATCACCACAGCGGCAACAAAGGAATTATACTGCTCAAAAAAGCTTTGCCAATCCTCCGAGCCGAACAGCTCATTCACCGAGCGCATCACGGTGCTGACAATGCAAAAAAGTGTTCCCACAATCCCGAGCACCAAGCCTGCAATCGCTTTTGATTTATCGCGCGGCTGTACCTTGTTCATACAAATACCACCTAAAATAATCGCAATAAAGCCTGCCACAATCCCAATCGGTGCGCCAAACGAGCAGGTAATCACCGGTATTGCCGCGCTGACAATGCCGAGCGCCATTGCCCAAATTGCCTTTGTGTGGTATGTATCCTTTTGCGCAGGCAGCGCAATCGGTTGTGCATATGCCGGCATCGGCATATAGGGTGCAGGCACGGGCGGTGCGTAGTACATACCGCCTGCCGGCTGCGGGCTTTGCGGTGCCGCGGCTGCGACGGGCGCGGGCGGTGCCGGTTGCGGCGCGCTTGCCGGCGGCGCTTCGCTCTCGGGAGCTGCCGCCTGCGGTGCAGGTGCTTGCGGTGCCGGCTGCGGTGGTGCTACACCGACCGGCGGTGCATAAAACGGCACCGGCTGCGCATAGTGCATCTCATAGGGCGCCGGCGCATACAGCGGCTGCGGAGCCACCGGGTAATACCACCCCTGTGCCGGCATCGGCTGCGGTGCGGGCGGAGCGCTGTTTACCGGCGCGCCGGTAACAGGCTGTGCGCTCTCGGGCACTGCGCTTTCGGCAGCTTTTTCTTCTGCCGGTTTCGCCACGCGCAGTTCACTGCCGCACTCGCTGCAAATCTTCGCGGAATCGGCATTTGCCATGCCGCAATTGTTACAAATCATTTTTACTCTCCTTGTGCACGGAGCACTTATTCTACCGTAACACTCTTGGCAAGATTTCTCGGCTTATCGATATCACACCTTCTGGCAAGAGCGATATAATAGCCCAACAGCTGCATGGGGATAACCTCCAAGCTCGGCATAATCAGCTCGTGGGTAGAAGGTATCACGAGCTTAAAATCACATTCCTCGCCGGGGTTGGGCGAGCGCTCGCTGATAACCGCTAAGGTTTCCGCCCCTCTTGCCGCTACCTCTTTAATCGAGTTCATGGTTTTATCAAACAATCTCTCGCAACAGCACAGCGCGCATACAAAGGTATCATCCTCAATAAGCGAAATGGTGCCGTGCTTCAGCTCTCCCGCCGCATAGGCTTCGGAGTGGATATAGCTGATTTCCTTTAACTTCAAGCTCGCTTCGAGCGCCACGGCATAGTCTAAATTTCTGCCGATAAAGTACGCATGCTCCAAAAATGCATAGCGCGAAGCAAGCGCCTTGATTTCATCCTTCATCTCGAGGATTTGCTCAATTTGCTCGGGCAGCTTTTTGATGGCTTCAATGATTTCGTGATATTCCGCATCCGCAATCTTGCCCATCAGCCTTGCCGCATACAGCGCAAATAAATAGATAATTGTCAACTGCGTGCTGTAGGCTTTTGTGGTTGCCACGGCGATTTCGGGGCCTGCCCAGGTGTAAATCACATCATCGGATTCATTCGCAATCGTGCTGCCGACAACATTGACAATCGAAAGCACCCTTGCTCCTCTGCTCTTTGCCTCGCGCAGTGCCGCCAGGGTGTCGGCGGTTTCACCGCTTTGGCTGATGACGATGGCGAGTGTGTTTTCATCAACCACCGGGTTTCTGTAGCGAAACTCGCTTGCCAAATCGCACTCCACCGGGATTCTGGTCAGCTCCTCTATCACATACTTGCCGACCATGCCCACATGCCAGGCAGAGCCGCAAGCTAAAATGTAGATTTTCTTAAAGCCTTCTAATTTCTCTTTGGTTAAGGTAAAATCATCTAATATAATCTCGTTATTTTCGCCCAAGCGCGGGGAGATGGTTTTGCGAATCGCCTCCGGCTCCTCCATAATCTCCTTGAGCATAAAGTGGGCATAGCCGCCCTTTTCCGCAGCCTCCACATTCCAGGTGATTTTCACGCTTTCCTTCTCAATCGGGTTGCCCTGCGGGTCAAATACCTGCACGCTGTTTTTCTTTAAGCAGGCAAACTCGCCGTCGTTCAGCTGGTAGATATTCTTTGTGTATTTCAGTACCGCGGTAATGTCGGAAGCTAAGAAGTTTTCCTCTTTTCCCAAGCCGATAATCAGCGGGCTTGCGTTTCTGACAGCCCAAATTTCATCGGGGTAATCGGCGCATAAAATGCCTAAGGAATACGCACCCTCAATCTTGGAAAGTACCTTTAAAAGAGTCGCTTTCATATCGCCGTTGTAGTATTTTGCCAACAGCTGTGCCACCACCTCGGTATCGGTTTCGGAGGCAAAGCGAATCCCCTCGTTTTTCAAATCCTGCTTGAGGGTGACAAAGTTTTCAATAATGCCGTTGTGCACGACACTGAACTTACCGTCATAGCTCATGTGCGGGTGGGAATTGACATCGCTCGGCTTGCCATGGGTTGCCCAGCGCGTATGCCCGATGCCGATGGTCGCGCCGCCATCGTATTCAAGACGCACCTTTTTTCTTAAGTCTGCGATTTTCCCCTTGCTCTTAATCGTAGTGATTGCGCCGTTTTCGAGCGCGGAAATGCCTGCCGAGTCATAGCCTCTGTACTCTAACTTTTCCAAGCCGTCCAGCAAAATGGGCGCCACATCTTGAGAACCGATATATCCGACAATACCACACATAGTGTATTTCTCCTAATCAAATAATAAATATTAACTAATTTAGTATACCATAGATTTGCACAAATAGCAAACCTTTCTTCTTAAAGGATACCGAATTTGTATACTGTTTTAGAAATAAAATGCTCTCCCGCTTCAAAAATACAACACGGGAAATGCTCCTGATTGGGCGAATCGGGGTAAAACTGTGTTTCCAGGCAAACGGCACCGTGCTTCACAAAGCGCACGCCGCCCTTGCCGCAATCCTCGCGCAACCAATTGCCCGAGTACACCTGCAAACCGGGCAAATCTGTCCACACCTCCATGCACCTGCCGCTGTTCGGCTCACTCAACACTGCCGCCTTGCGCAGGGTACCCGCTTCCCCGCCCAGGCAAAAGTTGTGGTCAATCCCTCCGGGACCTTGCACGATAGCATCCGCCAAGATATCTCTGCCAATCGGCTTTGCGGTTCGAAAATCCAAGGAGGTGCCTGCAACAGGCAAAATTCTACCGGTCGGAATCAGCTCACTATCCGCTTCGGTAAAGCTGTCGGCATCCACCTGCAAAAGGTGGTCATACACCGTTTTGGAAGCATCGGCGGTCAAGTTAAAATAGAGGTGGTTGGTTAAGCAAATCGGCGTTTTTTGATCGCTCACCGCATCATAAGCTATCACCAGCGCGCTGTTTTCAATCGCATAGCGCACCTTGGTTTGTAAGGTGCCCGGGAAGCCGTTACTGCCATCGGGAGAGGTGTATGAAAACTCCAAAAAATCCTCACCGCTGTCTGTTAATGCCCACACAGCATTGCGAAACTCGTTGTTGCCATGGAGCATATTGTTGCCATCGTTACAGGGAATTTGGTAGCGCACACCGTCTATGGCAAAGCTGCCGTTTTTAATGCGGTTGGCATACCTGCCAATGGTTGCGCCCTGGTTATCGCTGAACTTTTCATAATCGCCGGCGTTTGCAAAGCCGACTGCAATATCGCCGCCTTTGCCGCTCTTATCCGGCACCACGAGTGCCGTTACCGTGGCACCGAGCTCCATCACCGAGAGGGTGATGTTATCCTTCTCAATCGTGTAATTGTAAATATCGCTGCCGAACGCCTTGCCGAAAAACTCTTTTTTCACGCGTATCACCTCATTCTCTTTTTCTGCTTTCATTATACTATATCTTGCGGGCAATAGCAAGCAGCGAGGCGGTCGGCAGCACACAAAGAAAGCCATATATTGATAGCGGTCAATATATGGCTTTCATCACATTTGCTTTTAATCCTCAAATATCGTTTCAATGCGCTTGGAACAAATTTCGGGAGAATAGCGCCAATAATCCATATGCTTGCCTGTAAAGAAGCGCTGCAGCGGCGCCTTTTCCGCCTGCTCTAAAACATCAATCAGGCTCAGCTTGATTTTCATCTTTTCGGGAATAATGGATTTAATATACACCGATACTGCCTGCGAGGGCTCTACCGCTTCGCTATACTCGGCAAGACCTGCCAAATTCGGTGTCAGCTCAATAAATATGCCATAGCTCTCCACACTGCGCACGATGCCCTTTACCGTTTGCCCCGCTTCAAAGCGCGCGGCATTTTCCTCCCAAGTGCCGAGCAGCTCGCGCAAGGAGAGGGTGATTTTGCCGCCTGCCTTGCTGCGCACGGCGCAGTGCAGCTGTTCTCCTTCGCTCACGCGCTGGCTCGGGTGTGCAATGCGCGAAACGGAAAGCATATCAATCGGAATCAGAGAATTGATGCCGGCGCCGATATCCACAAATGCGCCGAAGCGCTCTAAATGCGTCACCTTCACGGGAATCACATCACCGGCGCGCAAGGCGGCAATGTACTCCTGCCGGCAGCGCTGCTGCACAGCCTTTCTGGAAAGCTGCAAGCAGCCTTCTTCTCCCTTGCGCGGTATTTGCGAAATAACAAATTGCACCGGCTTGCCGACCTTTGAAATAAACGCAATATCCTTAATCTGCCCGCTTTCCGCTCCTAAAGCGCCTTCATTTCTCTCGATAATGCCCTCGTACTCTCCCAAGCGCACATGCAGGTTTTGCATAGCATCGCACATGTAGCAAATACCCTCCAGCACGGTTTGCTTTTTATACGCTTCCTCAAGTGCCGCAAACGAGCTCATTGCCGCCTGATTGGCGGCGCTTTGCCACAGCTTTCCCTCAAAACAATATTCACTCATTTATCCATCCTCCATAAAACATACATCTCTAAATTTTATGCAAGGCGGATGAAAATTATTAAAAAAGTTTACATTCTCGCTTTTATATGTTAATATATACTGTAAACATAGTTTTTATATAACTAATTATTATAATATTTTAGTAATGATGGATATTCAACTCGGTCAAAAAGTAAAAACCAAAAAGCCGCATCCGTGCGGGGGTGACACTTGGGAAGTGTTGCGCATCGGCATGGATTTTAAGCTAAAGTGCCTCACCTGTGGCAGGGAGGTTATTGTGCCGCGCAAAAAAGCGGAAAAATCCATCAAAGAAATACTCGATTAAGGATTCCTGTTATGATTGAAAAATTAGAAGGCATTGAAACCCGATTTAACACGGTGACCGAGCAGCTTTGCTCGCCCGAAATCATCGCGGATATGGACAGCTATACCGCGCTGATGAAGGAGCAAAAGAAGCTTGAGCCGATTGTGGAAAAATTTAAAGAATACAAAGCCGCGCGCGACAATGCGCAAGAAGCGGAGGCAATGCTCGAGGAGGGCGGGCTCGATAAAGAGCTCAAGGAGCTTGCCGTTGAGGAATTAAAAGCCTCCAAGGAGCAAATGGAGCAGTGCACCGAGGAATTAAAAATTCTGCTGTTGCCCCGCGACCCGAATGATGATAAAAACGTGATTGTGGAAATTCGCGGCGGTGCGGGCGGCGAGGAAAGCGCGCTGTTTGCCGGCACGCTCTACAGAATGTACACCATGTATGCCGAGTCCAAGGGCTTTAAGCACGAGGTCTTATCCGCACAGGAAACGGGTTTGGGCGGCTTCAAGGAAATTTCCTTCTCCATCTCGGGCGACGGCGCCTTTTCCCGCTTTAAGTTTGAAAGCGGCGTGCACCGCGTGCAGCGCGTTCCCGAGACCGAGAGCCAGGGCAGAATCCACACCTCCACCTCGACCGTGGCGGTGCTTCCCGAAGCGGAAGAGGTCGATATTGATATTAACCCTTCCGATTTGCAGATAGATACCTTCCGCTCCAGCGGCGCAGGCGGCCAGCACATCAACAAAACCGAAAGTGCCATTCGCATCACCCACCTGCCGACAGGCACGGTGGTCGAGTGCCAGGATGAGCGCAGCCAACACAAAAATAAAGACAAGGCGATGAAAATCCTGCGCTCGCGCATTTTGGAAAAAGAGCGCGAGAAGCAAAATGCCGAGATTGCCGGCGACCGCAGAGCGCAGGTCGGCACCGGTAACCGCAACGAGAGAATCCGTACCTATAACTACCCGCAGGGCAGAGTCAGCGACCACCGCATCGGGCTGACACTGTACAAGTTAGAGCAGATATTAAACGGCGATTTAGATGAACTGATTGATGCTTTAATCACTGCCGATACCGCAGAAAAGCTCAGATTAAGCGAAAGTGAACAATAAAGGAAACGACTAAAATCGATGAACACAAAAATTCTTACCAAAAATGAATTGAGTGAAGCCGCTGCCATCCTCAGAGAGGGCGGCATTGTCGCCATGCCTACCGAAACGGTTTACGGCTTGGCTGCCAACGCATTGGATACAGAAGCAGTGCAAAAGATTTACCTTGCTAAGGGGCGACAGAGCGATAATCCGCTGATTGTGCACATTGCCAACATTTCCGATTGGGCAAAGCTTGTTGACCAAATCCCGCCCAAAGCAAAGCTTCTTGCCGAGCGCTTTTGGCCGGGCCCGCTGACCATTATTTTAAAAAAGAGTGCATTAGTACCCGATATTGTCAGCGGCGGGTTAGATACCGTGGCAGTGAGAATGCCGAAAAACAAGGTAGCATTTCGGTTAATTAAAGAGTGCGGTGTGCCGCTCGCGGCACCGAGTGCCAACCTCTCGGGCGCACCGAGCCCCACCAAATTTTCCCACGTGCTCCATGATATGAACGGCAGAGTCGATGCGATTATAGACGGCGGCGATTGCATGGTCGGCTTGGAATCCACTGTCATTTCCCTTGTCGAGCCGACTCCGATGATTTTAAGACCCGGCAGGATTACCGCCGAGCAAATTCGCAAGGTTATCGGCGAGGTTGCTATTCACCACACTGCGACCGCTGAAGTA